>JAJONL010000156.1 GCA_021323395.1 Nitrospira sp. | reverse complement strand
TGCTCTACGGACGCCGCTTATCCGGGGGCGTTAGGCAGAGCAACCCACACTTAGTAACAACAGACAATATAGGAGGATTTAAGATGAAAAAAACCAAAGGTTCCAGCCAACCCGGAAAACCATCGGGTCGTGTCGAGTCCAATCTGACGCTGCAGATCAAGCCGTTTGGACCAGACCAAGCCGCCCTCGACGTGATCGCGAATCGATTGCTCCAGCTCGCTGCTGTTCAAAAACATCTAAAGAAAGCGCGGCATCGATTACTTTCCATGGTGTTGGTCGATACCGACCCCGACGTGAAGTCGAAGCGATCTCCGGTGCCTCCGAATCGTTTCCGCGCTACAATATACGACTACACAAACAATCGGACGCTCTTCGTGGATGGACGGTTGGACAAGCCCGCTGTCGTTGAGGTTTCAGAGTCCGCCAGCCAGCCATTGCCGAGCAGCGTGGAGTTTGATGAGGCGGTCAAGATTGTGGTACGCGACCGGGAACTCGGTCTGGCCCTTGGCGAGGGGAGGCTGCAGCCCTATTCTCCCATGCCTCCGCTACTCGATACGGAATCTCCCGACGGGCGTGTGGAGAGAACTGTTGCGGTGGGGTTGCTTCCGGCCGAAGGCGAGCGCGGTCATGAAATTGTCGGGGTGAATATGATCCGCCGGACCATTATCCGTTTCGAAAGCAACGCACCACCAAAGGCCCAGGCTCATAACCCGATCTGCGGCCTGCCTAATGCCGGCCAGGCCACCGCGCAAAATGTAGCTGGCCAAGTTTGGGTTACCGTTAAGCAAGGAAGCACCACCCTTTGGAGGTTCCTTGTTGTCCGGCCCGCCGCCTCCTCCGGGACCAACGGCTCGGGAGTGGAACTACGTTTTGTGGACTATCGTGGCAAACGGGTTCTTTACCGCGCTCATGTGCCCATCCTTAATGTGAAATATGATCCGACTCCCCAGCGGCCCCAAGGCGCCTGTGGTCCGTACCTCGATTGGCAGAATCAGGAAGGTATGATTCAGGCGACCGGCACAGACGTCGCGCAAGGATTCCGTTTGTGTCCAACGCCCGCCAAGACGATTCTCGACACCGGCTCGGATACGGCAAACTTTCTGGGTGTGGGGATTTACGTTGAGGGGCAGGAGGTCGTCCTGATCAGTGAGATGGAAGCTGGGTGGTATCGCTACATCAGCGTGTGGCGTCTGCATGCCGATGGAACCATTCGGCCACGCTTTGGCTTTTCAGCCGTGCAAAGTTCGTGTGTCTGCACCAGGCACCATCACCATGCCTACTGGCGGCTTGACTTCGACATTCGCACCGCGGGAAACAATCGGGTGCGCGAATTCAATGACCCGCCCATAATCGGCTCCTCCAAGTGGCACGACAAGAATTTCGAAGTTCGACGGCCTCGGGATCCCGCGCGCAAACGTAAATGGCGCATCGAGAATGCTGCGACCGGCGAAGGCTATGAGGTGATTCCTGGCCCAAATGACGGCGTTGCGACTGCCTCTCCGGATTGGCCCTTCCCAGTCGGCGATGTTTGGGTCCTCCGATATCGCGGGAGTGAAATTGACGACGGGACGACCGCCACAGGGCCACCGTACAATGCAGCGCCGGACATCTTCAAGAATGGTGAGTCAATCTACAACCGCGATGTGGTGATCTGGTACGCGGCACACGTCACACATGACATAGCCGCAGAGCCGCCAGGCCACTTTGGGCATATCGCCGGTCCCGAGCTGAAACCGGTCAACTGGTAGAGAGTTGCCTCATGCCGGCTGAGGTTGGAATCGCGGCGATGCGAGAGTTCTCCGTCGACGTGATGGCTGTCATGGCAGCGTGGTTCCTGGCGTGACGTTCCTGCGTGAGTCAACCCTACTTCGTTAGGGCGAGCGGCGGTCTAACAATTGGTTGGAGACGCTCCCTACGATCGCGCGGCTCAACCGCTCCGCGGATGGTCATCCGCGAGCTGGTTCGTGAAACCTGGCCCAACCAGCGGCTGCAGCGGACATTCGCTGCACAAACATCGTGTGTTCCGCGGATGCCGCGGAGAATTCGGCCTTGTTGCGTGATGCGCAACCTGCTATACCTGGCATGTGATCCAATCATTCCGACACAAGGGGCTAAGGAAGTTCTTTGAGTCGGGGAGCGCGGCGGGTATCCAACCGCACCACTCCAAGCGCCTGCGCATGCTTTTGGCAGCCTTGGATACGGCACTGTTCATCGAGGACATGAACGTTCCAGGATTCCGACTACATCCCTTGAAGGGCTCGGAGCGCGGTCGATGGTCTGTGTGGGTAAATGGAAACTGGCGCTTAACGTTCACGTTCAAAGACGGACAGGCCTACGTCTTGGATTATGAGGACTACCACTGATGGCTATGCACAATCCTCCCCATCCCGGCGAGTTCATTATCCAGGCCTATCTAGATCCCAACAACCTTAGCGGCCGCGAACTGGCAGGGAAGCTCGGTGTGGCTGCTTCAACGCTGAATCGCATTCTTACGGGTACTAGCCGTATCAGCCCTGAAATGGCGCTACGTCTTTCCAAGGCTCTTGGCCGTTCTCCGGAGAGTTGGCTTGCCATGCAGTACAACCACGATCTTTGGCAAGCCAAGCAGCATGTGAAACTCGACAAGGTCGGAAAAGTCCGGCTAACAGCGGTCTAACAGGCGCTTCGAGGCGGACGCGGTGAAACGTCGCAGAGTTTCGGTTTACGCTCTTGGTCCATCTAACCCCTTAAGTTTGCCAAGACACAGGAACAAGGACGCCATACGGATGAATCGCTCGTTCAGAAAGCGGTGCGGGCGGCGGTGGTGAGGGCCGGTTTGACCAAGCGGGCCACGTGCCACACGTTCCGGCATTCCTTCGCTACACATTTACTCGAAGGCGGCTATGACATTCGAACCTAGGGGGCTTCTATGGGTGGTGACAGGAACAGGCTATTCATAAGCTACAGCCACGAGGACACGAAGTGGCTGGAGGCGATAAAGGAGCAGCTGGCCGTCCTCGAGGCGGAGGGCTTGGTCTCCATATGCGAGGACAGCCAGCTCAAGGTTGGAGAAGGCTGGTATCAGCAGCTCAACGAGATGATGCTTGGCGCCCGTCTTGGCCTACTTCTGATTTCTGCTCCGTTCCTGAAATCCAAGTTCGTTCGTCAAGAAGAGCTTCCTCGCCTCTTCGAGCGGCATGAAGCTGGAGGAATGAAGATCTACCCACTTCTCGTGGAGCCTTGCCCCTGGGAACGCATTGAGTGGCTTGCCAAGCTTCAACTGCGACCTCAGGACGCAAAGCGCCGGGCCAAGGCGCTAGCCAGCTTCGTGGGGGCTGCCAGGAAGCAGAAAATCGTTGACGTAGCCGACGAGATCGCCGCACTCGTCAAGCAGTGACGGCTAACCCTTCCATCGAACGGACATTCACAAGCAGGCTTCGCCTACTTGTGAATGCCGCTCATGTCAAACGTTATACGGTGACGGAATGAGGTGTGCCTCGACCTGTTACATGTGCGATTCTCCGGAAACCTCCCGCGAGCACGCTCCACCGCTGTGCTTCTTTCCACAGGCCAACGACATTGGCCGAGACTTACGTCGCAATCTCGTGACCGTTCCCTCGTGCGATCGTCACAATTCCCGGAAATCGAAGGACGATGAGTACTTTCGGGCTGTAATCCTAATGACGGCAGCTCAGGATAGTGATACGGGAAGGCACCAGTTTTTCCGAAAATTCATCCCGGCCTCAGCTAGAATGCCGCATGCTCATCGTTCGTTCTTTGCGGATAAGGGAACGATTGCGGAAGGGAAGTCTCATGTGCTGCAAATCGATCGGCAACGATTTGACGGCTGCGTTGATCATTTGGCGAGGGCGCTCTTCTTTGCTGCATTTCAGCGCAAATGGAACCTACCGATAAATGCTATCTCACCAAATTTCTTCAGCGGCATTGCATCTGATAACGTCCTTATGCATCAGCCGACAATGGACACCATTCAGGTGTCCCGCCAGTTTCTCGCCTCAGAGACAGTCAGGGGGCGAAAACCCAGAGGTGTTTAAGTATCGCGTTCGCTTCGACGAGGCGGGCGGCAGTTATGCATTCGCCTGCATTTTCTATGATTGCTTTGAGGTATATTCGTTTTCTTCGGAACAGTTGGCGGAGGCGACCGTACGTTGAGCCGACGCTTCGCGTCGACTCAACGGCTCCGCGGATGCCGCTGATCCGCGGAGCCGTTAGGCCTCACGTGGACACACTCCTTCGCTATCCAACGACGGCTGGCCAGCCTGTCGCAAGCGTCAAGACCATGCTTTACATAGGCTGCTGGAGACCGGGAAGATGACGTCACCTCAACCCTCGGCTTTCGAGGCCAGACCTCACCGCCTGCCGCATCCAGCAGTCGACAGGGAAGACCTTAGAGTTCGAGGCAAACCTTGCCAAAGTGCTTTTGGGATTCGTAATACTTGAAGGCAGCGACGATTTCCTGCAGCAGAAAACGGCGGTCAATAACGGGCTTCAAACGATTGGCCGTTATCGTCCGAATCATGTCCTCTTGATCTGCTCTGCTGCCAATGGAGATCCCGCTGATACGAATCTGATTGGAAACAGTGCCGGGATCGACACTTCTCCCGCAAAACCAGTCAAGACACCGATTAGGGCGATATGCCCGCACGTCCTGCAGGCTGTTATCGACTGCGTCAACGTACCGAGTCCGCCAACCTCAATCACATGATCGACACCGCGTCCGTCGGTCAAATCCTTTACCTTCCGGCCCCAGTCCGGTACGGCCTTGTAATTAATGGATCATCTGCAGCGGGTAGAGGGGTCGGCGACGAAGCCGTGCTGTTCATTCGTGGCGATGTACATAGAATCGTCTGGCCTGCACAATGTTTGCTGGCGC
>JAJONL010000155.1 GCA_021323395.1 Nitrospira sp. | reverse complement strand
GGAGAAGCGGGCGCGAAAGAAAAGGGGAAGATGCGGCTGGAGGGTAAGGAATACGTGGTTCAGAACGGCGATGTCATGCACTTCCGCTTCAACGTGTAGCAGGATGCTGAAAAAGTCCGCCAGCAGCGTTTTCGCCTCGTTCAGACCCTCAACGTACCCCCATTGGGAACAGAGCCTGTCCCGGCAGGCTCAGGGTGGGCGGGTACGAAGGTGACGCTTCGGCCCGGGACACGGCCGGCTCACCGCCTCGCCGGCGTCCACAAGCGTGCGAAGACACTGGGCGCTCACCGTCTCGCGCCCGTGCGCAACCTTGAGGCGACTTCTTCGTCGCCTCGCGCACCTCATTATGCTTCGCGCCGTGGACCTGGCTGCGGCCTTGCCTGGAACAGGGCGCGTCTTGGACGCGCGGGAGTTGGGCGGGCAAGAAGGTCGCCTTTTTGAGCATCCTGCGGGATGGTGCCTCCTGTGGTATCACGCATGCGGACTATGGAAGTTCTCGAGTGCCACAATTGGTTTTGCGTTGCCTGCTAGCGGGTTGCCAAAACCCAGTCGTGATGTTGAATGGCCTCTGTCTTTTCGCATGCCCTCGTGGCCGTGGCCATGGGCAAACTTTCCCGCCATCCTGTCATGGACCGCCGCGCGTTATGGTGGGGCGTCCTCTGCGCAGTCCTGCCGGATATCGACGTGGTCGGATTCGGCTACGGCATTCAGTACGGAGATCTGTGGGGGCATCGCGGTCTGACCCATTCACTCGTCTTTGCCGCTCTTTTGGCCGCTTCGTTGGTCGCCCTCTGGTACCGACGGGAATCGAGGATGGTGAGGGCAGGGATGGGACTCTATTTCTTTCTGTCTGCCGCGTCGCATGGCCTGCTTGATGCATTGACGGATGGAGGGTTGGGCGTCGCGTTTTTTTCTCCGTTCGATCAGACCAGATACTTTTTTCCAGTCAGGCCCGTTGCGGTGTCTCCCATCGGTATCCGTGAATTCTTCAACGAGCAGGGCCTGGTTGTCATTACCAGTGAACTGACGTGGATCTGGCTGCCGGCGGCTGCCCTGTTCGTGGGTCTCCGAGCCCTGCAACAGGCGTGCGTCCGCGATGGCAAAGCCGTGGCTGAAGATCGCCGCTAAGGAAGGCAGTCATGCCCGAGTACCATTCGCCCGCAGTCTATATCGATGAAATCAATCCGGGGAATCGATCGATTGAAGGCGTGGCCACGAGCACTGCCGGATTTCTTGGAATAGCGGAGCGGGGACCGGGGGCACCGACTCTCATCTCCAGCTTCACCGAATATCATATGATGTTCGGCGGCTACGTATTGGATGGGACGCAGGACCGCTACTTAGCCTATGCGATAGAGGGTTATTTTCAGAACGGCGGTCGGCGCTGTTATGTCCAGCGAGTGGTGGGGAAGAATGCGACTGTGGCCGGCGCGACGATTGCTGCGACCCTCGTGATCTCCGCTCTTGGTCCTGGCCTCTGGGGCAACGGAATCGCCGTCGAGATCACACCAGCGAGTCTCACCCCTCTTTTCAAACTGACCGTAAGCTATTGGGCTCCGGGAAAACCTCATTCCGGCGAACCCTCACTGCGCGAGGAATACGACAATCTCTCTCCTGAAGAGGCTTCGGCCGATTTTTATATGAAAAGAATCGATGGGACGTCACGACTCGTGACCGTCAAACAGGCCGGTGTCGGCGGCCGGCCGTCAGGTACCGCGGGAACCTGGTTGACCGATGGAAGCGAGGGACAGGCCTATACGGAGAATGACTTGAAGGTCGCCTTGGATCTGTTGGAGAAGGTGGAGGAGATCGCTATCCTCTGCTGCCCGGAAGAGCCTGGTTTTCCAGGCGTCACGGGACAGCTGCTAGAGCAATGTGAACGTGTAAAGGATCGCTTTGCTATTCTTCAAGCCCCCTTGTCGGTTCCAGACCTGATGAATCATCGGCCTCCGAGTAATTCTCGTTATGGAGCCTATTACATGCCTTGGTTGCGCATCAGACATGCCGAGACCGGGAGGGAGCAGTTGATTCCACCGACGGGACACATTGCGGGCATCTATGCGAGGACGGACATTGAGCGAGGGGTACACAAGGCTCCAGCCAATGAGGTGGTTCGCGGTCTTCTGGGAGACCCGGCTGATCCTGCGCGAGGATTGTCCGTGCTGGTCACCAAAGAGCAGCAGGATAGGCTCAACCAGCGGGGAATCAATGTGCTGCGGTATTTCACAGGGAGGGGAATTCTCGTATGGGGAGCGAGGACAATGGCTGCGGATCCCGATTGGAAGTATGTCAACGTCCGGCGTCTCTTTATCTTCATTGAAGCCTCTCTCCAAAAGGGCACGCAGTGGGTGGTCTTTGAACCCAACGACGAACCCTTGTGGGCCAAGGTACGGTGGGCGGTCACCGACTTTCTCGCGCGATTGTGGAGAGAAGGGATGCTGCAAGGACAGAAGCCGGAAGAGGCATTGTTCGTCAGATGTGATCGAACCACGATGACGCAAGCAGATCTCGATAACGGCAGGCTCATCATGATCATCGGTATCGCACCGATCAAGCCGGCTGAATTCGTCATTATTCGAATTGGACAATGGCGAGGTGGTTCCAACGTGACTGAGTGACTGACCCAGAGCAGGCACAGGCCGGATCAGCATCCTGCGACTTTCTTACTCTTCAACCGTGAATATCACAAGCTGCCGTCAATGCAGTGTGAAGCCCCGACATCGTGAAGGCCGGCGGTCTTTTATCGCAGCTGCCTTCCGGCGCGATGTGCGCGCCGGAAGGCAATCTGGATGACTAGATGCAGGTACCCGTGGGCGGCGCCGGAGGGGAGGCCTGTTGCGTCATGCCGCTGTTGAAGATGTCCGTGGCGATCGCCCGGCCGAGAGGCACGCCACCGATGTGATCGGCCGCTTGGAGCATCTCGTTCACGTCTTTTCCACCGGTCCCGTCAAACCGCCAATGCACTCCGAGGTAAATCCGGCTGACAGAATTGTCGTACATCGCTTCTGCCATGCTGTTGTACTTGCGTGCGTGGCGGGTGCGGACAGATCCGTCGGCGTCCGTGGTCATGCCATTGAGCTCATCGGAGACGAGCGTAAATCCGATAGTATCCTTAGTCTTCGGGTCGGGGTGTTCATAGAACAATCGCACCATCTCGAACGTGGCCGCTCCGAATGAGGCGTGTCCACTTGGATAGGCTGGGAAGGGGGGTGTAAAGGCCGGTTTCAATTCATTGGAACGCGGTGCGCCAAGCGGCTTCCAAAAAGGATCACAGGGCTTATTGATTTTCTCGTCCGCTGTCGCGGCCGGCCCGGTTGATTTGTCATCTTCGCGGATACCGATGACGGGACGCCAGAGGTCAAAGCAATATTTCCAGTGCCAGGCCTGAATTCCTGCGTCGCCCATGGCGCAATTGATCAGCGCAAAGAGCCGCGCGTTTTCTGCCGTGCTGTTGCCTTTTGTTTTGGCCACCTCTCGAACAATTTGATTGTAGAGGCGTGGAGGGGTTCCGATCTTGTTCGCGCCGTCATAGGCCCAATAGAGACCGATGGCGGTTTGATCGGGGGTGCGGGTGGTTGTGTTGAGTTCCGGCGCGCCACCCCGTTTATACACTTCGTTGTAATCGTCCGTATACCTGGAGTCGGCCTCCGGAGGTGGAGGACTGAGCATCAACCAGGCCGTGGCCGCAAAGCTAGGGGCCTTCCCGTCCCCGACTCCGAGATAACCTTGTGTCCGGTTGCAGGGATCGACACGATGGCGGAGGTGACCGGGGGATGAGATATAGTCCTCGTCTTTCGGTAGAACCTTCTCATCGTTTGCACGGGTTGCGAGCACGGCGAGCGCCACACGTCGTCCAAAACTGAAGGCCGCATCGTTCGTGCCGTTCTTGCCGCTGATCTCGGCGAGTTTCTCCTCGATCCTTACCCGCATGCCGGAGTAGAGGCTGCAGAGCGCGGTAGAGGCCGCGCCACTCACTGCGGCACTCTGCGTGATGAGAGGGATTGGTGGAAGCGGAGGCGGAGGCGGTGGTATTGAAGCCAGCAGATACAGACTTTTTGGTCCCGGGGGTAGGTTCGGGATGGCAGCGACACCGGCTATACCGAAAAACGCGTCGTGCATCGCCAAGTGGACGATGGCAAGCGCACGAGCGCTCCGCGTCGGCCCGCGCTGATGTTCGGCTTCCATGGCGCCGGTGTGATCCAGCCGATTAGCCTCGAGGGCGACTTCGTTCCAGAACAGGATTGGATCTTCCATGGTATATCTCCTCTGGTGATGTAAGTGGAATTGGAATGGCACCGTAAAGCTTGGCGTGTGAGCAGGGTGACTTCGCTGCTTTGATCGTGCCGTTTACTGGAATAGGAAAAGTGCAACGACTATGCCGCGAGTTTATAGAGAGCTTGCGGCGATGGAAGTACGCATTCTTGGTCGAAAAAAAATACCCATAATAATGAGTAGCCAAGTCGGAGAGACAATCGCGCAACCGGTTCGATACATCTTCGTATCCGATGCGATACAAAGACGGACGAAGGAGCACGTTCATCCTGATGAGTCATGCGTAACCACGGGTGGGCAGCGTGCGCAGCACGTGTGACAAATGATGTTCCGATCAAGCCGGCCGAACGCGTCATGTTCAGAATCGGACTGTGGGCTGGTGGCTCCATGGTGGTTGACGGAGAGTTGCGTCGGCAGGGTGGGATCAGCGCAGCCTACCGATGCCATGGGAGGATGCATCTACGGCATCAGGTCCCATCCAGCCTTGCAATCACCCTGACGGACCACTAGACTCATTTCAGGGGATCGCCCCGCAGCCTGCTAGATGACGCGCCATTTCTGTATGTGTAACTTGGAATAGAAAGGAGCTGCCATGGGTTTATTCGGCACCATTTTAGAAAAGCTTGGAT
>JAJONL010000154.1 GCA_021323395.1 Nitrospira sp. | reverse complement strand
GATTAAAGGGGGCGACCGGTTTCGACGGGGATACTGATGCCATCGTCGCATGTCGAGCTCTCGGGGTCTCGTAAATCCTCCGGGAAAATGCAACTGCCACTCAAGAACTGGCACTCGCAGCTTAATTTAAGCTGAGACGTCGTTCCATCTGAGGCCCGCGGGGGTGGAATGGCGCGATGCAGCGGGCTGGTCTCACGCTGGTGTTCAGCGGCGGGGGACGAGACAATACTGGACTAGCGGCGATTCTAAGCCTGCCGATAGGCGTGGGTCGTTGCGAAACTCAAAGAATCGGCTACACATGTAGACGCGATGTGCCGACGATCTTCGGACAGGGGTTCAACTCCCCTCGCCTCCACCAAACAGAGCTTGCTCGACCCCGCGCTTCAAATGTGCGCGGGGATATTTCACTACCTTACCTTCGGTGAATACGATCAAGCTTGCGCGTCCCGCCGGCCTTTGTAGTGTAGTTTTGCAATGAAGGCCGGCGGAGAAGTACCTCCAGTGATTCCATTCCTTCAATCTCGCTTGGCCCGGAACCAGAATACGATGGTTCCGGGCGACGGAATAAACCCTGCTCGTGTTTCCTTTTCATTCGTGTGATACCGCACTTCGTGCGACCGGCGGGCTATTCATCGTCTTATCGTGAACGACGTCCGACGATAAACCCCTTTAGTGCCGGCATTCCTTCCCCGCTCAGCGACGGGATCAACACCTTCGATCTCTTCTCTTCATCCAAACCTCGTTCGTACGTACCGCCCGCCCATCATCGCTGTATCGTAATGACCGGCGCCGGATAACTCCACCAATGGTCATGAAAGGAATCCATCGGGCCTGCTAACTTAGTTTGACGTAATCCTACTATCTGGTAGAACGCGGGCACGTTGCATAGACACTAAGAACTAAGTATCATGAGCTATGTTGTGTTGAGGGCGAGATAGAAATTCTCACTGAAGGAGGTTCGGTATGATATGCAGGAAAAGTCTCTGGGCGTTGGCGGTCGTTCTCACAATTGGCATGGGGCAGTATGGCTGCACGAGCTTGCCCCACAGCAGTCGGACAGCGGCAGTCCATGACGTCAAGATTGACGAGACCCTCTCGGCCGAAAGTCTGCTGATCCAACCTGGAGATGAAATCCGATGGATCAATTTGCGGAAACAAGAAGTGCTAGTGGAAATTCCGAACCTGATAGCCGAGGACCTTGTATGTCAGAGAGAGTTTAGTAACTGGATGGGATCGGTTCAGGAAGTCGTTGTGTTGAAGTCCAATGAATCGGCATCGCTCTGCTTCAAGAAACCAGCCGTCGTGAACTACAACGTGCGTGCAGATACGGCGATTGCCGGCTCCAAGAAAATTTTGCCGGGTGTTGTCAAGGTCGGGAACCCTATGCCTCGGTGATTCATGGCGGACTATTCTCATGACCGCCTGATCGCCATGGAGTCATGTCATTCGCCCTTGTCCCAGCCACTAACCCATCCTTGCCTGACCCGGAACCGTGAGAATGGTTCCGGGTCAAGGGTTTCCAACCCCGGGCACAACTTCTCCACGAACCCAATCTCTTGTTGTCGGTCACTGAACATGCTGTAAAGCCACCGGAGTCCGCCAGGGCGCTTTCCCTCTGCCTCTTTGATGGCCGGGGCGTCGTGACAGGCTCAGGACAATTTCGTGCAGGCACACGTCCTCATTACAAATTCAGGAGAACGCGGTGCACGTGCTGGTTATGGTTGTCACAATCTGAATCAGACCGACACCGAATACGTCGTTATCATCAGCAGAACCGTTCCTGCCAGGATGAGCATGCTACCAGAGTTCATCTGAAGCGGCTCGCCGGCGTCAGCGTGATGAGTAGTCTTTGTTTGATCGAGTCCTGCGACCGATGAAGTCGGACCGATGCGCAAGACCTGGTGTAACGGCGTCAGAACAGGGTTAAAGTACCGAGGTCCACGGCGGACTGACCGCGAAGGCGGCGTTGATGAGGCCCACGTGGGAATAGGCTTGGGGGAAGTTTCCCAGTTGGGTGCGGGTGTCGGGCACGAAATGTTCGGACAGGAGTCCGAGATGATTGGCGCCTGTGAGGACTTGCGCCATGATCTGTTGAGCCTCCGCCAGTCTTCCCAGCCGGGCGAGCCCCTGGACCACCCAGAATGAGCAGATGACGAAACTCGATTGCGGTCGACCGAAATCGTCGGTCCGCAAGTACCGAAAATAAAATCCCGTGTCTTTCCCACCGGCCTGGACCGAAAGCCCGCGCGCGATGCTGTGCATGGTGGTCTCACAGACCTCCCGGTTCGGAAATCCGAGGATCGGAGCTTGGGCCAGGGATGCATCGTAGGTATCATCCTTGGGACCATTGCGAAGAGCGCCGTCTTTGGCGGCGTTCAAGAGCGCCTGGGCCGCGCGGGCGCGGGCCGTTCCAACATCGAAAGTTAATGAGGGCAAGAATCCCGCTTGTTGCATGCGCTGTGTCCGGTCGAGGCCCGCCCAACACATCAAATTGGAAAAGGAATGTTCCTGCCATCCGTTCCGGATTTCCCACAGGCCCGCATCCGGCTGGGCGATAGCTCGCTCGCAGAGCCGGGCAAGGTGGGCGACGAGCTGCTCCTGGTCTTTCGTCCGCAGGTCGTAGAAACGGTTGTCGCTGAAGATGGGTGTCAACGCCAGGACCAGCTCGCCGTACACATCATTCTGAATATGTTCGGCGGCCTGATTGTGGCTGCGTACCGGCGCGCTGCCGCAGAAACCGGCCCAATTCCCATGTTCGGTTTCCGGTAGCGGGAGATCTTGGCTCAATGTGTACACCGGCGCCAGGCGCTCGCGGGAATGTTCATGGGTATAGGCGATGTTGAGCAGAAATTTGAGGAACCCTTCCATTTCCTCGAAGTGCCCGAGGTTGTGAAAAGCCGTAAGAGAAAAATAGGCATCGCGCAACCAGCAGTAGCGGTAATCCCAGTTGCGCGGGCCACCCGGCTCCTCCGGGAGACTGGTCGTCAAGGCTGCGAGGATGGCGCCGGTGTCTTCATAACAGTGGAGCTTCAGCGCCAGGGCCGAACGAATGACTTCTTCCTGATGCAGCACAGGGATCGAGCAATGTTTCACCCACATGCGCCAGTAAAGGGCGGTTTGATCGAGAAATTCGTGGCTCACCTTGGCGAGATCGTCTTCGATACCCAAGCCCCAGGTCAGCGCGAAGTAGGTCTTTTCGGTGAGCGCGAAGGGCCGTTCCTCGTACAGATAGGTGAGGGGCATGTTGGTCAGCAGCCGGAGGTACTCCCCGCGGATGTCGTAGCGCACGTGACTGTTACCCCGCATCCCGCGGGCAGACTCCTTGTTCCATCCCGTGACCGGCCGGCAGCTGACGCGGATCGAGGGTGTGCCCGCCAACGGTTCAACGATTCTGAAGATCGCCGCCGGTCGATAGAGGCGGCCCTATTGTTCGAAGCGCGAGCAGAAATCCGTGATTTTGAAGCTGTCCCCCTTTGATGTGGACACCTCGGTGACGAGGATATTTGTATTGGGGAGGTAGCGTTGCGTGGTCTTGACTTGCGCGGAGCTGGTAGGGCTTGATATGGAAAAGTGGCCTCCGTCCGGATCGAGGAGGCGACCGAAGACCGGGTCGCTGTCAGGCCGGGGCAAGCAAAGCCAGTCGATCGATCCTGTTTCGTGGATATGGGCGGAGACGTGGCAGTTGCCGATGAGTCCGTAAGGGTACACAACCCGACCATAAGAGATTTTCTGCGTAAAGTAAACTGCAGGAGACACCATGCGCCTTTCCCTCCGGTTCATCCTTCCTCTCCTGCTGGTCTTGGGCGCGGTGGCCTACAGCGTGGTGCCGCTGGTGGATTCGCTCACCTTGAAGTGGTTCACCAGAGATCTCGAAAGCCGGTCGAAACTGCTCGCCAGCACGATGGAGGTGCCGCTCTCCGACCTCGTGGCCACCAGGTCGCGCACGAAGATCTTCGCGTATTTTCACAAGGTCATTCAGGATGAGCGACTGTATGCGCTGGGTTTTTGCGATATGCAGCAGCGCCTGCTCTACCAAACGCTGACCTATCCCGACCAGTTGTCCTGCGAAAGTCTGGCCCATCTGACCCCCGGATCGTCCGAGGTGGTGGAGTTTGCGCAAGGGCCGCTGCACGTCGTCGTGGCGACCATTCAAGCGGGGGGGAAAATCCAGGGTCGGCTGATGCTGGTCCACGATATGAGTTTCGTGCACCAGCGCAGCACCGACACGAAGTGGTACATCTTTTACCTCTTCGTCGGGCTAGCGGCGGTGATCTCAGCGGTCACGGTGCTGGTGGCGCATCTGAGCTGGCGCGGCTGGGTGGCCGGCGTGCGGGCCATGCTCACCAAGACGGGGCTGCCGACCGAGCGCGGGCAAACCCATTCCCCGGAGCTGCATCCGGTCGCTCAGGATCTCCATGCGCTGGTGCGCGAGTTGGAAGCCGATCGCCGCATGCGTGACGAAAGCCAAATTACCTGGAGCCCCGCCAGCCTCAAGACGATTTTGCATGAACATCTCTCCGGCGACGAAATCTTGATCGTGTCCAACCGTCAACCCTATATACACAACCGCCGGGGGCAGAAAATCGAAGTGTCACTCCCGGCCAGCGGACTGGTCTCCGCCTTGGAACCGGTCATGCGGGCCTGCTCCGGGGTATGGATCGCCCATGGGAACGGCTCAGCCGACCGCGAAGTCGTCGACAGCCGCGACCATGTGCGCGTGCCGCCCGACCACCCCTCTTACGATATCCGCCGGATCTGGTTGTCGCCCGATGAAGAGTAATGCCCACGTCCGCCCGACGTTTCGGACCTCGGACTGGGAGCAGTATGTGGCGGTCAACGAACGGTTTGCCCAGGCGGTGGTCGAAGAAGCCAAGACCGACGATCCGGTCGTCCTGGTCCAGGATTATCACTTCGCGCTCTTGCCCAAGATGGTGCGTGAGAAGTTGCCGAATGCGACCATCATTATGTTCTGGCACATTCCCTGGCCGAACGCGGAAAGCTACGGTATCTGTCCCTGGCGACAAGAAATTCTGGAGGGGTTGCTCGGCAGTAGCATCGTGGGGTTCCATACGCGCGAACATGGCAACCATTTTCTCTATTGCATCGATCGTATCCTCGAAGCGCGCATCGACCGGGATACCTCCACGGTG
>JAJONL010000153.1 GCA_021323395.1 Nitrospira sp. | reverse complement strand
GCATTGATCGCAGGCGGATGGGGCGGCGCGCTCGGTGAGGCGCGAGCCGGGGAAGTCGGTACCATAGACCCGGCAAAAAAGATCGCGACGGACGACCTGATGGATACGACCAAACACCCTGTGTCGGTGACCATGGCGATGCAGGCCGACAGCTTTTTCGGATTCAACCCATCCATATACGGAACCTATGGATTGACCGACAATATCGCGCTCGCGTTCAATTTCACCTATTGGACGATGATCAACGGCATCGGTGTGCACGATAACAACCCGTGGCTGGAAACCGACGTCGGCCTCAATTTCACATTCCTGGAGAAGCGATTGTCCGTCACGCCCATGATCGGGTTCGTGCATGGTCAACTCCTCTCGTCACGCGGCGGCTTTTTTCCGAACGGCGGCGGGAGCGTCAATGAGCGGACGACCGCGTTCGAAGGATTCGTGCCCAATATCATCGTGAACTACCTGGACGATCGTTTCGAGGGCGAGTTCTATCTGGGCTACTACAAGGCGATTCGCAGCGAGGGAGGCAGCGGGGGGGGCGGCGCAACCGGTTGCAGCGGGCTCGTCGATACGAATTGCTTGGGCGCGACTCAAACCGGCGGCCGGGGCACGTGGGACTTTCTGCACTACTGGGCGAACCTCGGCGTGCGGGTGAATAGCATGTGGTCGCTTGGGGCGCACTATGAGCATTTGCTCACCACTCGGGACAGCAGCGCGCCGGGAGCCGCGCAGGACTACTATCGCTGGATCGGACCCTATGTCGAGATGAAATTGCCGGGCAATATGGCGTTTCGGTTTACGGCCGGCAAAGACATGACGGACAATCAGGACTTTTATAAATTGAAGTTCACGAAGACGTTTTAGCATTTTGCCTAGGCCTCCTCCTTCGCGTGGCGAGGGGGGAGGTCTGTCGGTGAACGGCGTAGCCGAAGGAGGACATGGTGAAGGCACCGGCAGAACGGAGAACGCTCGTCGTGGGCGCAAGAGTGGGAGTGCTGTTGGCGTCGTGGGTGTGGGCCGGTCAGGCCTGGGCCCAGAGCGCTCCGCTGAAGATCGATAGCGGCGATACGGCTTGGGTACTGGTGTCATCGGCCCTTGTGCTGGCAATGCTGATGCCGGGACTCGCTCTGTTTTATGGCGGCTTGGTGCGCACGAAAAACGTGCTCGCGACCATCATGCAAAGCGTCATGATCCTGAGCGTGGTCAGTGTGCTGTGGATTCTATTCGGGTACAGCCTGGCCTTCGGGCCGGATAAGGGCGGCGTGATCGGCGGATTGGATTGGGTCGGACTCAACGGGGTGGGCGCCGAGCCGCACCCGATTTACGCGCCGACGATTCCTCACCAGGCGTTTGTCTTGTTTCAGTTGATGTTTGCCGCGATCA
Source organism: Nitrospira sp. (assembly GCA_021323395.1). Taxonomy (GTDB): domain Bacteria; phylum Nitrospirota; class Nitrospiria; order Nitrospirales; family Nitrospiraceae; genus Nitrospira_A. The sequence goes on along the minus strand of JAJONL010000153.1, from coordinate 3,557 downwards.
CTCCGGCGCTCATCACCGGCGCCTTTGCGGAACGGAAGCGTTTTATGTCGGTCGTGCTGTTTGCGGCGATCTGGTCGATCGTGGTGTATGTGCCGCTGGCCCACTGGATCTGGGGTGGAGGGTGGCTCGCCAAATTGGGGGCGTTGGATTTTGCCGGAGGAGCGGTCATCCACATCAGCTCCGGCGCCTCTGCCCTGGTCTGCGCGATCATATTGGGCAAGCGGCGTGGATATGGGACGGATTACATGGCCCCCCACAATCTTCCGATGACGCTGCTCGGAACCGGATTTCTCTGGTTCGGCTGGTTTGGTTTCAACGGCGGCAGCGCACTTGGCGCAAACGGCATTGCCGTCTCAGCCATCCTCGCGACCCATACGGCTGCGGCGATGGGCTCCATGGCCTGGTGCGGGGTCGAGTGGGCGCATCGCGGCAAGCCCACCGTGCTGGGGGTGGCGAGCGGCGCGGTGGCCGGACTCGCGACCGTGACGCCTGCGGCGGGTTATATCAGTCCGCTCTTCGCCGTGGCGATAGGCACGGTGGCCGGCATGGCCTGCTATGCGGCGATTGTCTGGAAGGGGCGATTCGGCTATGATGACTCGCTCGACGTCGTGGGAATCCACGGAGTCGGAGGGGTGATCGGGATTCTCGCCACCGGCCTCTGTGCCAGCAAGATCATCAACCCGGCCGGCGCCGACGGACTGTTCTATGGAAATCCGGGACTTTTCGGCGTCCAGCTTCTCGTCGTGGTCGTCACGACGATCTTCTCGATGGTCGGCACATTTGTCATCCTTAAACTGGTCGATTCGATGACGGGGCTGCGGGTGTCGTCTGAAGAGGAAGCGACCGGATTGGATTTGAGCCAACATAACGAGCGGGCCTATTCGTGAATGACGCCATCGGCTGAGAACGGTCGGCGGTCCTAGGAGGCAAGGATGAAACTAATCGAAGCCATCGTCAAACCGTTCAAGCTCGACGAGGTCAAGGACGCCCTGCTGGAAATCGGGATTCAGGGCATGACGGTCACGGAAGTGAAAGGATTCGGGCGTCAGAAGGGGCACAAGGAAACCTATCGTGGCCAAGAGTACACCATCGAGTTTGTGCCGAAGGTAAAAATCGAAGTGGCGGTCAACGATGGTCAGGTACAGCGTGTCCTGGAAACCATTACGCGCGCCGCAAAGACCGGAAGCATCGGCGACGGAAAAATCTTCGTGCGGGATCTCAGCGCCGCCGTCAGGATTCGCACGGGTGAAACGGGAGAAAGCGCGCTCTAGTATGCCTCAATCCTCGGACATGGGTTCACACCTGGTGCATGAGGCCTCCCCCGTGGCGGCGTCTCAGGTGCTGGCGGAGCAGCGCGAGGCGATTCACCAGCGGCTTCTGGCTGGCGCGTCGGGTGACGAAGTCGTCGCGGCCAACACGGATGTGGTCGACGGCTTGATCATCGGTCGCTACCGTACCGCCGCGCGTACCGGCGGAGAGGTGCTCACGACCGCCGGCTTCCAGCATTGCTGCCTGATCGCGCTGGGAGGCTACGGTCGACGCGAAATGGCGCCACACTCCGACATCGATTTAATGTTCCTGTTTCACCCCGATGCGGCCAAGATCATTCCCGAACTGGCCAGACAGGTGTTGCATCCGTTATGGGACGACGGCTTCCAGGTGGGTCATAGCGTCCGGACGATCCAAGACTGCGTGGAGCTGGGCCTGGCCGATCTGACAGTTCGCACGTCAATGATGGAAGCGCGATTTCTTGCCGGCAGTGCAGACCTCTTTCAGCAATTCCATGTGCGCTTTCTGAGGAAAGTCGTGTCGAGAGGATGCGATGCCTATCTGGAACAGAAAGTGGCCGAACGGCAGCGCGAGTACCAGAAGTTCGGTGAGACGGTGTATCTGTTGGAGCCGAACGTCAAGAAGAGCCAAGGCGGTTTGCGCGACCTGCACCTCTTGCAGTGGGTGGGGCTGGCGCGGTACCAGGCTCCCACGATTCGCGAGTTGTCCGATCGTGGGATTCTCTCTCAAGCCGATTATCGGGCTCTCAAGGAGGCCCGGGAATTTCTTCTGCGCATCCGTTCCTTTCTCCATATTCGGGCCGGCATGGCGCAGGAAATTCTGACCTTCGACGAGCAGGTCTGGCTGGCCACACAACTGGGTTTCACCGATCGCCCGCATTTGCTCGCGGTCGAACAATTCATGCAGCAATACTACCGCCATACCATGGGGCTGCATGCCGCCTCGATGCGATTCCTCGAACGCTGTCGCCCGCGCTCTCTACGGCAGCGACTTGTCCGATGGTTGCCGTCGCCGCGGATCGATCAGTATTTCGTCGTGGATGGTGAAGCATTGACGGTGCCGGTCGAGCTGCGTTCCCAGGTGTTGGACCGGCCGGCCTCGCTCCTGAGACTCTTTGATTTGGCACGTTCGCGGAAACTGAGCATCGATCCGTCGCTGCTCGAAGACATTCACCGCCATGCGGAGATGTTGTCCGTCGAGGGGTTCCGGACGCCGGAAACCGGGAGAACATTCCTGTCGATCTTGGCGGGACCAGGCACGGCGCGGACGCTGGAAGCCATGCATCGCGCGCACCTGCTGGAGAAGTTGGTGCCGGCCTTTTCGCGCGTGCGGGGATTGATGCAATTCAATCAATATCACAAGTATACCGTCGACGAGCACAGCCTTCTGGCCGTCGCGAAGGCCGAGGCCTTGGCCGAGCATGAAGGTGTGCTGGGTGAGGTATACAGAGAGATCAAGCGGAAGGACCTGCTGCATTTGGCCGTACTGCTTCACGATTTGGGCAAAGGCCACGAGGAGGACCATAGCGAAGTTGGGAAGCGATTGGCCGAAGATACGGCGGCCCTGCTGGGATTCGATGAGCGAGACACGCGCACGCTCGTCATGCTCGTTCATCGGCACCTGCTGATGGCCCATACTGCATTTCGCCGGGATCCCTACGATGAAAAGGTATTGCTCCCCTTCGCGCGTGAAGTGGGCACGCCTGAAGTCTTGCGCAAGTTGCTGGCCTTGACGGCGGCGGATATTGCGGCGGTCGGTCCGGATGTGTTGACGAAATGGAAAGAGTCCCTGTTGATCGAGCTGTATCTGCGCGCCATGCAGGAGGTGTCTGGAGAGCGAGAGACGGTTGATGAGCCTCAGCGATTGGTACGTATCGTCGACGACGTGGCGTCGCAGCCGACTTCCGACCAGAACCTGTCAGTCGATAAAGCATGGATCCAATCGGAACTGGAACAGTTTCCCTTGCGGTATGTCTATGGGACGACGGCCCGTCGCATCGCCGCGCACCTGGCCGCGATTCGTCGCTTGCAGGTGGGCGGAGTGGTCGTCGATACCGAGTTTAATGTGCCGCTCGGCACCTGCGAATATGTCGTTGTGGCGCACGACGATTTGATCCCCGGGTTGTTCTCAAAAATTGCCGGAGTGATGGCGGCGGGCGGCTTGCAGATTCTGGATGCTCAGATCGTGACAAGGAAGGATGGGATCGTCGTCGATACGTTCCAAGTCGCCGATCCCGATTATCATGGCGCTCCCCCTGCGGAACGGCG
>JAJONL010000152.1 GCA_021323395.1 Nitrospira sp. | reverse complement strand
GCCAGCAGGAGATTCTGGCGGGCGGGGTGCAAGGTGATTTCTTCGCCGTTCTCTCCCAGGCCGAGCAGAATGCGGTGCCTCGCCACCGATCGCTCCGCGACTTCCAGGTCGTCCTTCACGAGGTCGTTGATGAGCTCGATGACACCGAGGCCGTGATCGCCCAGTGACGTCCGATCCGCCGTTTCTTTCAGCATGGGCACGGCATTCTCTACGGCGACTGCATATTCGGACAACGTCAGCATCGCGTGATCGTTTTCTCCGTCGCCGATCGCCGTAATATTGTGGGGCGAGAGGTCCAACTGCTTGAGTGCGGCCATGAGTCCGGTGGCCTTGTTGATGCCATGGGACAGCACCATGACCGCGCCCTTGTTGAAGATGATGCGCAGTTCAAGACCGAGGTCCCGAATAATGTCGAGGATGACGGTTTCGTAAGGCACCCGAGTGGCGACGATGGAATGTCCGACGCTGAGATGCTGCACTCCCCGGCGTTGCACTTCCTCCAAAAACGCGGGCGCGGGAGCCGGGGCCAACAGGGTAATTTCCTTGGTCGCCGGCCTGTACAGAACCGCGCCGTTTTCGGCGACGACCAATTCGCACAGGCTGATCTGCGGAAAAATCTCCAGGAGTTCCGGCAACACTCGTCCTGTGACCAAAATCAATTTCCGGCCCGAGGCCACCAGCCGTTCGATGGCGTTGATGGTATCCGCGCTGACCCTGCCATCGGAGGCCAACGTCCCGTCATAGTCGGCTGCCAACGCTAAATATCGCATGCCGCTGATTCCCTCCCCATGTCAGGCAGATCTGTTTTGGATGAATCTCACCCTATACTGCTTGCCCATCAGGGGTGAGCTAGGAACCTTCCTAGCAGGATGCGGAAAACGTCCGCCGCCGGCGTTCTCGACAACAAAGGGGACGGCCTTTTTGCGCATCCTGCGCGCTATTTCTGATACCAGCATGCACATGAGCTGATCGTGACGTATTGTGCAAAAAATCGAGTTTTCCGCAGCCTGCTAATGCCTGCACCAAGGATGCTGTAGCTAAAAACGGTCGAAGAACAACAAAAGCAGGATCCATTCTTGAACGCCGCTCGCCGTAGGCAGCGGCCGCGTGACGCGCCTCTCTAGGAATTGCTTGCGGGATCGATCAGACTATTGCAGAAGGTGTTCAAGCGCTTCTTCGGAAATGCCGACCATCCAGTTCGATCTCCCGAAACGAAGTAGATCAGGAGGAGCTATGATGCGAGCTACAAAAATGCAGGCACATGGTTCGGGTCTCTTTACCCGGCTGGCAAACGAAGCTTCGCGTGTGATGGGCAGCGCCCCGGCCTTTGGGACCGCGCTGAGCATGGTTATCGTCTGGGGGGTGACCGGGCCGTTGTTTCAATACAGCGACACGTGGCAATTGGTGATCAACACCGGGACGACCATCGTCACTTTCCTCATGGTCTTCCTCATTCAGAATACGCAGAACCGCGACAGCGCGGCCATTCAACTGAAACTAGATGAGATGATCCGCTCCACCCAGGGAGCCCATAACGCCTTGCTCGATTTGGAAAAACTCAGCGCCAACGATTTGGAAGACATTCGCCGACTATATGAAAAGCTGGCGGAGCAGGCGCGTCGTAACAAGCAGGGCGGTTGGGGGGACACGGATACACCGGATATTAATCCGGCATGACCGGTCCCCGGCGCTCCTAGGCCGGTTCGGCTTTGAGCGGGCTGAGGTCGCTTATCGCCGGCCCGTTGAGGACCTTTCCGAATTTGTCAAAACGGGAGCCGTGGCAGGGGCAATCCCAGGTTTTTTCCGTAGGGTTCCAGGCTACGATGCAATTGAGATGCGGGCAGACGGCGGAGCATTTGTGAAGGGTTCCCCGCGAGTCGCGATAGGCCGCGATTTTCGTGAGGCCGTCCCTCAGCACCGCGCCCTGTTCGTTCGGAATCTGCCGCTCCGTCTCTACGTCGCCTCCGGTGACCCAGTCGGTGTATTGCGCGGCCATGTTCAGTGATTCGCGGACGAACTCTCCGGCCGCACGCACCGGCTTGCGCGACGGATCATACAGAGAGGCCCAGGGAGATTCACGTCGCATTATCAGGTCGGTGATCAACAGGCCGGCAATGGTGCCATGGGTCATTCCCATGCCGGAGTCGCCGGTCGCGATATAGATGTTGTCCGCATCGCCAGGATTGCGACCGATGAAGGCCAGGCCATCTACCGACTCCATCACCTGTCCGGACCATCGAAACCTCACCTCTTTCATCATGGGAAAACGCTCGCGCGCCCAGGCTTCCAGACGGGCGTGGCGAGCTTCGCCGTCGTCGGCCTGTCCCGCCTTATGGTCTTCGCCGCCCACGATCAGGACCGCCTCGTCGCCTCCTTGGGGCTGGGATTGCCGGTGGATTCGCACGTAGTGATAGGGGTCGAGCGTATCCCAAAAAAGAGCCGGTTCGATCGACCCGACCGGTATGACCGCTCCGATGGCATAGCTGATGTACGCTGCCTGTTTCGTGTGGATAGTCACCATGTTGTTGATGGGCGTATTCGTGGCGACGACGACCGCGTCGGCGGTCACGACGGATCCCTGGTTCGTTTCCACTTTGCACTGTTTCCCGCCCTCGACCGAGATCACCTGCGCGTGGCTGAAAATCCGTCCTCTGCCTTCCTGTATGGCTTGCACCAGACCGGACAGGTATTTCAAGGGGTGAAACTGCGCCTGCCTCGGAAAGCGCAGGCAGGGGCCGGTCCGAAACAGATCGCCGGGCAGCCGATCGAGGCGCTCCACACCCTGCAGGCCGGCGCGCAGGGCGGCCTGCCATTCTTGCTCGATCACGTCGCTGGACTCGTCTGGGGGCGCAAAGAGATAGCCGGACAGTCTGGCAAAGTCGCAGTCGATCCCTTCCAGAGTTCGTATCTTGTCGATCCAATCGATCGCCGCCGTGTGACTCTGGGCGGCCAGTTTGGCGCCTTCCTTTCCATGGAGGCGTTCTATTTCGATGTACCGATCGTCGATGGCATTCGAGAGATGCGCCGTTGTCCGCCCCGTCATGCCTCCGCCCGGCCGGCCGTCGTCCAGCACGATGACGGATTTCCCCGCCTTCATCAGGCAATAGGCCGTGGTGAGACCGGCGATACCCGCTCCCACGATACACACGTCGGCGTGAGCTCCGGTCGTGAGGGACGGTGTGGCGGGCATGTCAGCCGACATCCAAAGGGAAACCGTCTGCCCAGAGCCATGTGTCATGATCATTCTCCTTCTACATCCTGTGAGCGCCTCTGACCCTGCCCCTTGATACAGGTACTTCGAGGCCGTGAAGTATTTTTATATCGTCGACACTACCGCTCCTCCGCGCCTGCCACGCGTCGGCTGTCCCAGAAGATGAACGGTCGGAAACCTCGTAACTGGGCGCCGGGCGGAGAATGCGTGATGCCCGGCTGCTTTTCCCACGCCGTCATGTCTTGGATCACGATGGCAGGATATTGATACCGGCCTTTATCGAGAGGAGCCTCGATCGGAGCGCGGACCTCCCCGATCACAGTGACCAACGCGTCTTTCTGTAGCACGCCGGGGTCCTTCATCGCTCCGTTGCCGTCAATCGCCATGAATCGTCCCTTGGACGCGGTGGGAGCGTCGAGGGGACGGAACACTGCGTCGAGCGGCACATGCAGCAGTTCGACCCTCGTGTGGCCTGCGGCCTGCGTCACACCCAGGACCTTCCCTCCCCACATGACCGTTCGTCCCAGATACGCCTCGGGATTCTGTTCCACCCGTTCGAATGACAGGTCCTTCTGAATCCGGCCCTCCAGACGATCGGGAACCACCTCGTACGCGCAGCCCCACGAGAGGGCCAAGAGGACCGACAGGCAAGACAGCGCGCGACGCTTCATGACTATCACCCCCACCGTGTTCAACTGCCCTCCACACGGGCTCCGTCCCAGGAGACGTAGGGACGATAGCCGTAATAATAGGATCCATAGTAGGGGCCGTAATAGGGGCGAGGCCAGGCCCGCGATACTTTCTTGTCCCACACGGTCATATCGCGAATATTGACTATCGGGTATTCGGCGGAGCCAGGATCCGTGGAGGCAGCTCCCGGCGCTTGAAGTTCCCCGACGATGGTCACCCGGGTTCCCTCAGGTATGACCGCGGGGTCGATAATCTCTCCCTTCATGTCGAAAGCGAGAAACCTTCCCAAGGACTGCGTCCGTTCGCCGCTCGCTACCAGATCATCCGTGAGAGGGATCTGCAATACCTCGACGCGGGTCCTGTTGGTCTGACGAGTCGCCTGTAACACTTCTCCTCCCCACACCACCATTTGCCCCGCGGCTGAACCTGGCTTCTCCTTCGCGGCCTGGTAACTGAGCTTGGTGTTCACCTGCTTTCCCAGTTGAGGAGGGATCACGCGGTAGGAATTGCACCCCGCGGTAACGATCGCCTGTGTCATGATAATGCTGATCAATACCGGCTTCCACAATCGCATCGACGCCGCCTTTCATATCAAACAAATTCAACTCAAATAAAAGATCAGAATGACGACAGGGGAGCGCAAGCGGCCCAACCATCATTTCGTTCCTGACGCAACCAAGGACACACCATACACCGACCTGCGCCTCACTCCCGCTGGGAAAAGTCCTAGCCCGCATTATTCATGCATGCCGTCGCGAGGCGTTCGAAACCGAAGCTCGCCGGGCTTCTCGCAAGGCGCACGGCGCGATGAATAAAGCGCCACGTTTGTGCGCGCCGGCGAGACGGTGAGCCGGCCGTTTCTTCATGCCCTGATTTCCGCAGTCCGTCGAGGAGGCCGAACGAGAAAGCCCCGCCGGACGAGAGGATCGGACGACGGAGTAGGTAGTCATGAATAGTCGGGCTAGGAGTCCGTCCGAGTATGCCTTCGTTGCGAGGCGAAGGAGCTGCTGGTAGATGCGAGGCCCGCAGGCTCGAAAAACCGGAAGCGTATTCGCTGGA
>JAJONL010000039.1 GCA_021323395.1 Nitrospira sp. | reverse complement strand
TCGGGTACTGCCGGTCCGAGAGCAACCCGCAATTCGCCATGGTGGTGACCGCCTCCGAGATCGTCGTCGTGGTGACGTTACAGGTTCATTTGGGGGACCTCTCACGCGAAATGTTCATCGCCTATCCCTATTCCATGTTGGAACCCATTAAGGAAAAACTGTATTCGGGTCTCTTTGCCGACAATGTGGAGCAAGACAGCAGCTGGGGCAGCCGCTTCAAAGAATCGCTGCAGGAGTGCGACGTGGCCATGACCGTGCAGCTAGGGACGGCCCGCATCAACGTGCAAGACTTGTTGAACTTCAACCCGGGCGATGTGCTGATGCTGGATCAACATCCCGGTGATCCCATGCTCTGTCTGGTGGAAGGCGACCCAAAATTTGAAGGACAGCCGGGTGTGTTCAAGGGGAATCATGCCTGTCGTGTCACCAAGGTTCTGACCTAGTTTCCTGCCGGCACACAAGGAGAGCTGCACATGGCCACTGGCGACGTCACCGCCCAATCAGGTCACACGCATTCCGACAGCGTAGAGGCGGCTCCTCAGCCGACATCGTTTCCGCCGGTGGACAACCAGACCGCCGTGCCCGCCAACAAGAATATCGAGTTCGTCCTCGATATTCCGCTGCAAGTCACCGTCCAGATCGGCTCGACGCGCATGCTGATTCGAGAGTTGCTTCAGCTGGGGCAGGGCTCCGTCATCGAACTGACCAAGCTCGCGGGAGAACCGATGGAAGTGCTGGTCAACAACAAGTTGGTGGCGCGCGGCGAAGTCGTGGTCGTGAACGAAAAATTCGGCATCCGGCTCACGGATGTCGTGAGTCCCAACCAGCGGATTCAACAGCTCGGGTAGGTATCACCGCAGGGTGACGAATGCCGCCACGTCGGCGAGAGGAATGAACGGTCGCGTATGGAACTGTGGGAAAGTGTCGTCCGCATGGTGTCGGCGCTCGGAGTCGTCCTGGCGCTGATCCTGGGTCTCCTGGCGATCGCCCGCTCCGCCATCGGTCGCCGGCTTCTGCCGCTCACGGGAAGCGCCCCGATCAAGATCCTGGCCGACAGTCCTGTAGGGTCACGAAAACACGTCCTGCTGGTGGCCGTCGCGGGAGAAGTCTTAATTCTAGGCACCACCGCCACCGATCTCGTGCCGCTCGGAAAAGTCACCGATCCGGACCAGTTGAAACAGCTCCTGCTGGATCCTTATGCTCCTCGCCTTGCTCCGCACTCCGGAGCCGGCAGCCAGGAAGATCGACAGGAGGGCCGACGTGCCTCTTCCTGATCGCTTGCGCTTCGGCGCATGGTTCCGTTTCGCGCCACGTAAAATTCAGTGGACTGGTGTCTGTCTCGGCTTCGTCATCTTCGGTAGTCTCTGCACCGCTTCCTCCGTTCAGGCAGAAGGACCCTCTCTCACCCTGGACCTCGGACAGGGCGGTCCGAAACAGACGGCGGTGGTGTTGCAGATCCTGGCCCTCCTCACCGTCCTTTCGCTCGCCCCGGCCATGTTCATCATGGTGACCTCCTTTACCCGCATGGTCATCGTCTTATCGTTTCTCCGGCAGGCCTTGGGCACGCAACAGGTTCCGCCGAATCAGGTGCTCATCAGCCTCGCGCTCTTTCTGACCATGTTCGTCATGGCTCCGGTGGGGCAGGCGGTGTACAAGGACGCGTTGCAGCCGCTCCTGGCCGAACAGATCGGCTATGACGAAGCCTGGAATCGAGGCATTGTGCCGATTCGTGCCTTCATGCTGAAGCAGATGCGCGACAAAGATCTCGAGCTGTTCCTCGAATTGTCGCATTCTCCAAAGCCGGCGCAGGTGGAGCAGGTGCCGACCCACGTGATCATTCCCGCCTTTGTGTTGAGCGAACTGCGCATCTCATTTCAAATCGGTTTCCTGCTCTACATTCCGTTTCTTATCGTGGATATGGTCGTCGCCAGCGTGTTGATGTCGATGGGGATGATGCTGCTGCCGCCGGTCATGATTTCGCTGCCGTTCAAACTGATCCTCTTCGTGCTCGCAGACGGCTGGTATTTGGTGGTTGGATCCATGGTCAAGAGTTTCCAATAGGAACCGCGCGCATGACCGTCGAAATGGTCACGGAAATCGGCCGTCAAGCCATTGAAACAGCCATGCTGGTCTCCGCGCCCATTTTGGGATTGAGCCTGATCGTCGGCCTGCTGGTGAGTACCTTTCAAGCCATGACCCAGATCAACGAAGCGACGCTGACGTTCGTGCCGAAAGTATTGGCGGTGTTCGCGGCGACGCTCCTGTTTCTGCCTTGGATGATGGGGGTCCTGATCGCCTTCATGACCCATATCATCACCAGCATTCCCTCGCTGATCCATTAAGGCACCGACGAAAGATGAACGCCGCACAGACGCTGCACCTCGCGCTCCCGCAGTTCCACACCTTCTCCATCCTCTTGGTTCGGATTGCGGGCCTTATCAGCGTGTTCCCCATCCTCAATACCCGCACCATCCCGACGCCGGTCAAGGCCGGCCTCGTGACGATGCTGGGCCTGGTTCTGGCGCCCATGATTCAGTTGCCGAATCTTCCTTCCGATCCGGTCACCGTGGTGGCCGGGATAACGAGCGAGTTCCTGATCGGACTGACGATCGGACTGGCCGTGCGGCTCCTTTTCTCAGGGTTCCAGATTGCCGGCGAATTGATCGGCACTCAAATGGGCTTCAGCGCCATTCAACTGCTGGATCCCATGAGCCATCAGAACACCCCCCTGGTCGCACAATTTCAGCTGACGCTGGGATCGCTGGTCTTCCTCTCGCTCAATGCGCACCTGCTGGTCGTCCATGCCATCGGCATGAGCTTCGAGCTGGTGCCGCCGTTCGGGGCGCGCTTGTCGGACAGTATCGCCGGGGACATCATTCAGCTGGCGCAGAACATGCTCGGCGTGGCGCTCAAACTGGCTGCCCCCATGTTCGCCACACTCCTGACCGTCAATGCCATTCTGGCGATTCTGGGGCGCGCCGTGCCCCAGATGAATATCTTTGCATTGAGTTTTCCCATCACGATCGGAGCCGGCCTCATCTCCATGAGCCTGGCGATGCCCTTCACGCTGGCTCTGTTTGAACAAGAATTCACCACGCTGGTTGAGACTATTCTTGCCCTGCTCAAGGCGTTAGGCCATGGCTGACGGCGCGCAGAATCGCACAGAGCAGGCGACTGCGAAACGCAAGGCCGATGCGCGCGGCAAAGGCCAGATCGCGCTGAGCCGCGATGCCGTAATGGCGGTAGGGTTCATGGGGAGCCTGGGCGCGCTTTATTGGATGGCGCCCATCATCCTCGAACGATTGCGCTGGACGCTTCGCATCTGGCTCACCCAATCGGTGGAGGAAACGGCCCATCGGGCGCTCAGTCTTGATCATGTGCATCTGCTGCTGAGACAAATCGGCTTGGACCTGTTCGTGACGCTCGGGCCGGTGATCGGAGGCATCGCGGTTCTCGGCGTGGGGGCCAACCTGATGCAAACCGGCTTCCTCTGGAAACGGGAAGGATTGGATTGGGATTTCTCGCGCATTAGTCCGATGGGGGGATTCTCGCGCCTGTTCTCCATTCGCACCTTCAGCGAGCTGGTGAAAACCTGGCTCAAGATTGCGGCTATCGGATATACGGGCTATCTCGCGCTACAAGGCGACATGGGACAGTTCTCGTCGCTGACGCAATTCGGCATGGACCAGCTGCTTCCGACGGTGGGATGGGCCACCTTCAAAGCCGCGCTCATGATGGGCGCAGCCTCGCTGGTGATCGGCGCCTTCGATTATGGATATCAGCGGTTCGAATGGGAACGCGGACTGCGCATGTCACGCGACGAAATCAAAGAAGAAAGTCGCGCGGCGGAAGGCGACCCGGCGGTCCGGGGGAAAATCCGCAGCACGCAGAAAGATATCGCCCGCCGGCGCATGATGGCCGCGGTTCCCAAAGCGGATGTGATCGTCACCAACCCGACGCATCTGGCCGTGGCGATTCGGTACGACTCGAAGGCCATGGGAGCACCGATCGTCGTCGCCAAGGGCGCAGGCTTCGTCGCCGAAAAGATCCGTGAGATCGGTCGTCAACATGGCGTGATGATCGTCGAAAACAAACTGGTGGCGCGGACCCTCTTTAAATTAGTCGAGGTGGGTCGAGAGGTGCCTGAGGATCTCTATCGCGCCGTGGCTGAAATTCTCGCGTTTGTGTATCGCGTGCGCGGCAAGTTGCCGCCTGCGTGACCCGCCTCCTGGAGCGCTAATGGCACAAGACAACATTTCCGTTCCCACCACGTCCCTCGTAAAACACCCCGACATTCTGATGTCGGTGGGTGTGGTGGGCATTTTGATGGTGATGTTGATTCCCTTGCCTCGTTTCTTTCTGGACCTCCTGCTGAGTTTCAACATTACGTTGTCCATCATTATCCTGCTGGTGGGCATGCAGGTCCGTCGCCCGCTGGAATTCTCCGTGTTCCCTTCGATCCTGTTGCTGGTCACCTTGCTGCGGCTGGCGCTCAACATCGCCTCCACGAGGCTCATTCTCCTGCACGGCAACGAAGGCGTGGCGGCGGCGGGCGAGGTCATCCGGGCCTTCGGTAATTTCGTGGTCGGCGGCAACTATACCGTAGGGTTGGTCGTGTTCACGATTCTGGTCATCATCAACTTCGTCGTCATAACAAAGGGCGCTGGCCGGGTGGCGGAAGTGGCAGCCCGTTTTACGTTGGATGCGATGCCGGGCAAACAGATGAGCATCGATGCCGACTTGAATGCCGGCTTGATCAACGACAAAGAAGCGCGTCAACGGCGGAAAGAGGTGGCGCAGGAAGCGGATTTTTATGGGGCCATGGACGGCGCCAGTAAGTTCGTGCGCGGGGATGCGGTCGCGGCGGTGGTCATCACCTTGGTCAACATTCTGGGCGGCTTGACTATCGGGGTACTTCAGCAGGGCATGACCCTCGCCGCCGCCGCGCAGACCTACACCTTGCTGACAGTCGGCGAGGGACTGGTGGCGCAGGTGCCGGCGCTGATCGTGTCAACCGCAGCCGGTATCGTCATCACCAGGGCGGCATCAGAAGTGAATCTCGGATTTGAGATCACGCGCCAAATGTTGATTTCCCCGAAAGCGGTCGGCACTGCGTCGGGGATCCTCCTTGCGCTGGGCCTGGTTCCCGGGCTGCCCCATGTGGCCTTCCTCGCATTGGGCGGCCTGACTGCCTGGATGGCCTATCAAATCAATGAACAACAGAAGGTCATGCAAACCGCTCCGGCAGAGGCCTCGTCGCAGGTCAAGGCGGAAGAGGCCGGGACACAGGTCGTGCCGCTGGATCTGATGGAAGTCCAAGTCGGGTATGGCCTCATCAATCTCGTCGATGGAGGGCAAGGTGGCGCGTTGTTGGACCGCATCAAGGGACTCCGCCGGCAGTTTGCCGAACAGATGGGTTTCGTTCTTCCACCGATCCACATTAGGGATAATCTCCAGCTCAGACCGAACGAATATGCGGCGCTGCTGAAAGGTGTCGAACTGGCCAAGTCGGAAGTGATGCCGGCGCATGTGCTGGCCATCGATCCCGGCACGGCCCAGCGAGGTGTCATTCACGGTCTTGCCACCAAAGAACCGGCCTTCGGGCTTCCCGCCATATGGGTGCCCGAGCAGGCACGGGAACAGGCGCAGATGGCGGGGTACACCGTCGTGGATCCCGGGTCGGCCATCGCGACTCACCTGTCGGAGCTCATCAAACGGCATGCGCACGAACTATTGGGGCGGCAAGAAGTGCAGGGGCTGCTTGATCAGTTGGGGAAAAATCATCCCAAACTGGTCGAGGAGGTCATTCCAAATCTCATCCCCTTGGGAACACTTGTCAGAGTGTTGTCACATTTGTTGCGTGAGGGAGTTCCGATTCGCGACTTGCGCAGCATTCTCGAAACGATCGCGGACCACGCGGCGACCACGAAAGATCCGGACATTCTGACGGAAGTCGCCCGGCAGGCGCTCGGACGGACCATAACTAAGCAATATCTCGCAGCAGATGGATCACTGCCGATCATCGGTCTCGATCCCCGTCTGGATCGAACCCTCGCGGATCAAGCCAATGCCACCCCGCACGGCAATCAGTGGGTACCCGACCCAATGGTGGCACAGAAACTGCTCACTGCGTTGAAGGCCGCGGCGGAGCGGATGGTCGGTCGCGGACATCAGCCGGTCATTTTGTGCTCACCGTCGTTGCGCCGGCATCTGCGGAAACTCACGGATCGTATATTGCACTCGGTCCCGATTCTCGGGCTGAACGAGGTGGAAAGCGTGGTGCGATTGCAAGCGGTGGAAACGGTGCGGCTCGACATCGAAGTCGGTGACACGAGGAGCCTGGCATGAAGGTGCGCACGTTCCACGTGAAGTCGATGCATGAGGCCATTCAATCCATCAAGGCGACCCTCGGGCCGGATGCGGTCATCTTGTCCACAAAACGCGTGCGCTCCTGGGACAACGGCTTCGGCCTGTTGGGTGGTTCTGTACTCGAAGTTATGGCCGCGATCGAAGACGACGCCGCCATACCGTCGCCGGCCCCGTTGCTGAATGACGCCCGCAGGCCGGAGGGATCTGCCTCGCAAGTTCCCTCGCTGCCGGCGGAAGAATCGCGATTCCAAAAAACATTGCAGGGCGCCATGGGCACGTCGCGAGAGGGGACGAGCGCGGCTCTTCGCCCCGGGCTGACTCGGCCCGCTCTGCTAGCGGCCGTTGACGTCAACGCCAAGCGGGCGCCTTCACGCGGCAGAGGCGAGGGAACCGGCGACGCGATTCCTTCCTATCAGCGCCTGTATGAAGACCTGCTGGCGCAGGGGGTGGAGCAAGCCACGGCCGAAGGTTGTCTCCGCGAGTTGCAAGACACGTTGGTGGAGCCGGGGGCCTCGCAGCGCCATTCTTCCTTGCAGTTGCTCAGAACCGTGCTCCTGGCCCGGGTCACCACGGCCGGTCCGTTGCTTGGTACGGGCGGGGAGCAAAAAATCGCGTTGTTCATCGGTCCCAGCGGGGCCGGAAAGACGTCAAGCATCGCCAAGCTCGCGACGCAATATGGCATCGTCGAACAGCGGAGCATCGCGCTGATCACCATGGACACCTATCGACCTGCCGCGGTGGAACATCTGCGGCTGTATGCTGAGGTGCTGGGCATCGAGCTTATCGTGGCGAACTCCTGCGAAGACGTCCGCGCGGCGATCGCCCAGGCCCGCGAAGCCGAGCTGATCATGATCGATACGGCAGGGTTCAATCCCTATGAACCTATCGGGGTCCAGCGCTGGAGAGGGTTACTGAACGGACCGTTTCCGATGGATGTGCATCTCGTTCTCGCCGCGGGAACCAGAGTGCCGGATCTCGTCGTGAGTACGAGCCAATGCATGGATGTGCCGTCGTTGCGGTTGTTGTTTACCAAGCTCGATGAAACGACGGGATACGGGGGGATTTTCGAAGCCACGCATCGGACGGGAGTGCCGCTCTCCTATTGGGGCACCGGCCAACGCGTGCCGGACGATCTGGTGCAGGCGCATGTGGACCGCTTAGGCGATCTGCTGCTTGGAGGGCAGGTTAGGACGCCGATGCTGGGCGCGAAGCCATCATGGGATCGACAAGCGGTCCAGGCCTCGGAGCGGCTGTGGACGCCTGCGAAACGGTGAGCCGGCAGTGTCTGGAAGGCGAATCGTACCTTCTCACCCGCCCACCCTGAGCCTGCCGGGACAGGCTCTGTTCCCATGGCCGTACGGTGAGCATCTGAACGAGGCGAGAAGGCTGCCAGCGGACTTTTTCAGCATCCTACGAATGCGGACCGCGAATGAACAAGAGGGGAGAGACTAGAGCGATGCAACCAGGAATTTTGGACCCACAGGCGAAAGAACCCCATGACAGCCTCGTGGCCTCCCGGACACAGGTCATCACCGTCACGAGCGGAAAGGGCGGAGTCGGGAAAACGAATGTGGTGGCCAACACGGCCATCGCCTTGGCTCAAACCGGCAAACGTGTGCTCGTGCTCGATGCCGATCTCGGCTTGGGCAATATCGACATTCTGCTGGGCCTGACCCCCAAATACACCCTGGAGCATGTGCTCGCCAAAGCCTGTCGTCTCGAAGATATTGCGCTGGCGGGCCCCCACGGCATTGTCGTCTTGCCGGCGAGTACCGGCATCTCGCAACTGACGACGTTGACAGAAACCCAACAGCTCATCCTGCAAGAGGAATTGGAACGATTAGCCTCCACGATGGATATCTTGTTGATCGATACAGGAGCAGGTATTTCGTCGACCGTCACCTACTTCGCAGCCGCCGCCCAGTCGATCGTGATCGTCGTGTCCCCGGAACCCACGTCTCTCACGGACGCCTACGCCTTGATGAAAGTCTTGCTGCGCCAATACCGGGAAAGACGATTTTATGTGCTCGTGAACATGGTGAAGTCGCCCAAGGACGCGGCGCGGGTCTATCGGAAACTGGAGCTGGCCGTGAGTCGCTTTCTTCACATCTCTCTCGATTACTTGGGCGCGATCCCCCTGGATGACTATGTGCCCCTGGCCGTCACGCAACAGCGGGCCGTCATCGATCTGTTTCCCCATGCGCCCGCCAGCCGGGCCTTTCGAGAGCTCACCGACGCGGTCGCTCAGTTGACTCCGCCGGTACTTCCCAAGGGCACCGTGCAATTTCTCTGGCAGCAACTGTTACGGACGCACTGATCGAAAGGATTGTACGCAGATCATGAATGCTCACAAAATGCCTGCAGTCGGAAGCGCGTCCTCTAAAGTGATCGCCGAGTCGGATCGCGAACGGGTGATTCAGGAATTCACGCACGTCGTCAAGGCCATGGCCCACCGGCTGGCGTTCCGTTTGCCTGCCTACATGGATGCTGAAGATCTGATGTCCGTCGGAATCATGGGCCTGATGGATGCGATGGACAAATACGATCCGACGCGCGAGGCCAAGTTCAAAACCTACGCGGAGTTCAGGATCCGTGGGGCCATGCTGGATGAAATCCGATCGATGGATTGGATCCCGCGGTCCGTCCACGAGCGAATCACACTTCTTCAGAAGACCTATTCGGAGCTGTTACATCGATACGGTCGGCCGCCCACGGACCAGGAAGTGGGAAAAGAACTCAAAATGTCATCCGACGAATTGGATGATTTTTTGACTCGCTCGCGCGGCGCCGTCGTCATCAGTCTCGATGATCTGGGGGTGCAGGATCCGGACGGCCACAAGATCGTCAGTGTGCTGACCGATTCCAATCAGCCGGATCCTCTCTCTCTGCTGGTCAGCGAGCGGGCGCGTCACGTGCTGGAATCGGCGATCCATGAATTGCCCGAAAAGGAGCGCACGGTCCTCTCCCTCTATTATTTCGAAGAGCTCACCATGAAAGAGATCGGACAGGCGCTCAAGGTCACGGAATCGCGAGTCTGCCAGATCCATTCAAAGGCCATCCTCCACCTTAAGGCCCGACTGGAACCGGTCGATGCCTAAGCCCTCTTCGAGTTATGGCCTGGCAGCATAACCCTCGTTGATGGTCATTCCTGATCGCTCCGCAGCCCAAACCTCCTCACCTGCGATCACCGACCTTCAGTTTCCAGATCCGCTCTCCGATATTCCCTTAGTCCCAACATATTGGGCGATCATAATTCTTTTTCAACCCATGAGTTTCCCACGCTTGGATCGCACACACTCGGGCAATCCCCGGCTGATGTCCACTCCCATGCCTTCCTCATCGGACACGGAAGGCACGGAGGGTGTCAATTCAGCCCGACTGGGCGTGACGGCCTGCATTCTATTCATGAGCGGCGGGTTGTATTGGACGGCCTCGGTGGGCCTTCTCACGCTGTCGGCCTTAAAAGCGTACCCTGTGATGATCTGCGCAGGTGTCGCCGTGATCGCGTTGTTCATCCTGGCAACAACGTTCTGGACTTCGCGGCGTGCGGACGAGTCTGCGAGGAGTTTGTTGAGGGCCGGCGAGGCGAACACTCCTTGTATCGGGACCTACGATTCGGTGACCGGCTTGCCGACCAAGCGCCTCTTTTCATCGCTCCTCCAGCAGGGGCTGGGGAAAGCCCGGAGGAATGGTCGTCACGTCGCGGTGCTGGTGGTCGAGATGGATCACTTTACACTGACCGCCGAATTGCAGGGTCAGGTGAACCGTAACCTGATCTACCGCGTCCAAGCTGCCCGGCTGAAGAGTGCCTTACGCACAACCGATTGCGTCGCCAGGTGGGCTGAGCGCACCTTCGCGGTCTTGTTGGAGCAGGTCATGGATCCTGAAGAGGTCATCGCCACGGCGAAGAAAATGCAGCTGACCGTTTCGCTCCCGTTCACGCTGGAGGGGCATGAAATCTTTCTCACCAGTCGTATCGGCATCGGCCTCTCCACATGCGAGGACGACAAGGGAATGACACTCATCGAATCAGCCACCCAGGCTGTCGCCGCCGCCCGTGCCGAAGGCCTGGTGCTCTATGGTCTTCAGAGTTCCCTCACGACGTCTCCCGTCGATTCCTCATCCACGATCGCCGCCTGACTCCTCGTTTTCTCCCTATTCGCTTCATCTCGCAATAGGCAGGACTTTCCCTCACTCCGGCAAAGAGTTCCTTCTTTCCTCTCCGTGCCGGACAGGCTGGCCTCAGGCCATCTACTCAATTGCTGAAGACCCGGCCGGACCGAATGCCATGTACCGGCAATCATAGGGTTTTCATGTCGGTTTTCGCGAGACCCTCGATGACGAAGAAGGTGGCATGTCGATTGCTAACTCCAGTAGCACTCAGAGCGGCTGGAGCGCATAAGACATGAATCGAGCCATCTATCCCATACTCTCCGGCGCCGTCGCTCAAGAAAAACAGCTGCAGGTCTTCGCCAACAATTTGGCGAACGTCAATACGGCCGGTTTCAAACAAGATCAACAGGGCTTTCGTGGACTCTTCGCGCGAGCGAATTCTGGAGCCGGCTCCACCGTCACCGGAAACAGCCTGGCATCGACTTTCTCTCGGCGACCCTCCGGTCCGACGGAGCGGGTGTTCGCGGAAGCGAATGCCGTGCGGACTGCCTTCGAACCAGGACGGATTCGTATTACAGGCAATCCGCTGGACGTCGCCATCCAGAGCAATGGATTCTTCGAGGTCAAGACCGCCGATGGAGTGCGTTATACGAGAAACGGCATATTCTCCCTGGATAACCAGCGACGGCTGGTTACCAATCTTGGGCATCCCGTCATGGGCACCAAGGGCGAAATCAAGGTGCCTCCCGGCAATATTCAGATCAATGCGGAAGGTGCGATCCAAGTGGATGGCAACCCTATCGGCTCCATCAAGGTGGTGGAGTTTCCAGAGAGCCAGATGCCGCAGAAATTTGCAGAAGGATTGTTTGTCGGCGGGAACCCGACGGTCTCATTGAAACCTCAGGTGCAATCGGGACACATCGAAGAGTCCAACGTGAATTCGTTGAGCGAAATGGTGAAGATGATCCAAGGCATGCGCAGTTATGAGTCGGCGCAGAAGCTCATTCAAACGCTGGATCAGATGACTAGTACCGCCATCCAGGACCTGGGCCGGGTGCAATAGGAGGAATCTATGATTCGCGCAATGTGGACGGCAGCGACGGGCATGACGGCCCAACAACTGAACGTGGATACCATCGCCAACAACCTGGCGAACGTGAACACGAACGCGTTCAAGCGCAGCCGCGCGGAATTCGGAGATCTTCTCTATCAGATTCAGCGGTTGCCGGGCACGAACGCGTCGAACGTCGGGGTGTTTCCCGTCGGCGTGCAGGTGGGCGGCGGCGTGCGGCCCATCACCGTGGCCAAGGAGTGGTTGCAGGGGAATATGCGGCAGACGAGCAACGATCTCGATCTGGCCATCGACGGACCAGGGTTCTTTCAAGTCGCCCGACCTGACGGCACCATCATGTTTACACGGAACGGGTCGATGAAGCGCGACAACGTAGGCAACCTGGTCACGGGCGACGGCGACCAGCTGACCCCTGTGATCACGATCCCCTCCGGCGCGCTCAAGATCGATATCGGCCAGGACGGAACGGTATCGGTCCTGCTGCCTGGTGTGACGCAAGCCTCTCAGGTGGGCCAGATTCAACTGGTCCGGTTCGACAATCCGTCAGGCCTGGTGGCGATGGGCAATAATCTGTTCCTCGACAGCTTTGCCTCCGGTCCGGCGCTTCAGGGAACCGGCGGCTTTTCAACCGGCTTCGGAACGCTTCAACAGGGTTTTCTGGAAAGTTCCAACGTCAACCTGGCAGAGGAGATGGTCAACATGATCATCGCCCAACGCAGTTATGAAATTAACTCCAAAACCATCCAAGCGTCCGACGAAATGATGCAAATCGCCAACAACCTGCGCCGGTAATCGGCGCCGAGGATCAACCCAGGATGAATGCCGTGATGCAAGCAATCCTCATGTTCGTTGCGACGGTCAGCATGGTGACGACCGGTATCATACCCGCGGTGGCAGGGGAGGGGACTGCACTCCATTCCATTGTCCGGATCCACGAGGTGTCGTCTCCCAGCGCCCACAACGGACCAGCGGCGCGGGGCAAACGACTGATCTACCCGGACCAAATCCGGGAAGCCATTCATGGGTTCGTCCTCAGAGAGATCGCCGGAAAGGCCGTCGACTGCCAGGTGGCGCTCGGCGAGCCTCAACAACCCATCGCCGTTCCATCCGGAACCTTGGATCTGCAGGTGAGCGCCTCTCGATCGGACGAGCCGCTCGGTCGTCGCGTGTTCCAGATTCATCTCGCCGTGAACGGTCGGTACATTAAGACCCTGGACGCGACCGCCGACGTGGCTGCCGTGCAGGAAGTGGTCGTCCCGGTCCGGCCCATCAAAATGGATGAGCAAATCGAGTCCGCCGATGTCACCATCGATCGTATCGTGCTGTTCGATCTCAAACAGCCCTATATCACCAATCCGGCCGATGCCATCGGCAAAGCGGCCATCAGACCGCTGGCGGCTCAGAGCGCCATTCGCATCACCGCCCTGCGACGCCCCTTTGCGGTCCATAAAGGCGATCGGGTGACGATCGAGGCCCGCCAGGGCAATCTTTCGATCCAGACCGTCGGAATCACCAAGTCTCATGGCGAAATGGGTCAAACCATCACCGTCTCCAACGTGGATTCCGGCAAGGAATTGCGAGCGACCGTCGTGGCTCCAGGGGTGGTGCGTGTTACGTTTTAAGGTGTCACTTTCCCGAGGCCGGCGCCTTCGATTCGGGGCCTGTTGCCTATTGCTCTGCCTGATCACCGCCTGTTCCGCCTCGCCCAGCACGAAACAACAAAAAGTGGAAATGCCGAAACTTCCGCCTCCCAAGACGACGGGATCGCTCTGGCAGGAAGAAAACGGCCGCGCCTATCTGTATGAAGACCTCCGCGCCATGCGCGTCGGGGACATCATCACGATCTCGATCGTCGAAAAGCATAAGGGTTCCAAGAGCGCCGACACGAGCGCGGAAAAGGATTCCACCGTCTCGAACAGCCTAGGCGGCAGCGGGGTAGGCTACCTCGGTATTCCAGGACTTCGGTTAGGCGGAGAAGCCAGGCGCGGCTTCGGAATCGACGCCAGCGCCAAAAATAAATTCGGCGGCAAAGGGGCCACGAACCGGGAGGACACCTTGACCGGCACCATTTCAGCCATCGTCACGGAAGTGCTGCCGAACGGCGATTTGCGGGTCGAGGGGCGACGAGAAGTGACGGTCAATTCCGAGCGCCAGATCATGACGATCGGAGGCATTGTCCGCCGCGTCGATGTCAATACCAAGAATACCGTGCAGTCGAGCGCGATCGCCGATGCCAAGATCGAATATTCCGGTCTCGGCGTGGTGGACGACGTGCAGCGCCCGGGCTGGTTCGTCCGCGTCCTGGATTGGATTTATCCGTTCTGATCGCGAAGCCATCGGGCAGCAGAAAAGCGAGACAGGAGTTGCCATGACGATGCCGCGCAAACAACAACGGACGATGATCATGCAATCGTTTCGTCTCATGCTCTCAAGCGGAGTGCTGCGTCCTGCTTCGGCGGATCCCGATCTCCTGCCCCGTTCCTGGACGCCGCCTGCGCCAAAGCCGGTTCGTGAGATCGCAACGCGGACACAAGGCCTTCCCTGGTTGCGCCGGACGGCAATCGGCATGCTGGCATTCCTGACGATCTCCCTCTTTACCGCGTCGATGGCCCAGGCCGTTCGGGTCAAGGATGTCGCGACCATCGAAGGGGTCCGTGAAAACCAACTGATCGGATATGGGCTGGTCGTGGGCCTCGATCGCACCGGAGATCAAGTCATCGGCGGACAGTTCACCATTCAGGCCATGATGTCCATGTTGAACAAAATGGGTATCAATCTGGTCATCGATCCCATTCAATTGCTGACGCGCAATATCGCCTCCGTCATGGTCACGGCCAAACTCCCGCCCTTCGTCAAGCCCGGCATGACGCTCGACGCCGTGGTCTCCTCGATGGCGAATGCCAAGAGTCTGCAGGGCGGAACCTTGCTGCTGACGCCGCTCAAAGCGCCCAACCAACAGGTCTTTGCCGTGGCACAGGGACCGGTCTCCATCGGCGGATTCTTGGGAGGAACCGGCGGCGCGGGCGGCGCCACGATTACGAAGAATCACCAGGCCGCCGGCGTCGTTCCCGCGGGCGCGATCGTGGAAAAAGAACTGGTCGTGGACATCGACACGTGGGATTCGGTGTCGGTTCTCCTGCGACACCCTGATTTCACCACCGCCATCAGAACGGCGGAGGCCATCGACGGCACCTTCGGTAAAGGAACTGCCGTGCCGGTGAATGCAGGATTGGTCAAGACGACCCTTCCTTCTATCTTTCACGGCCGGGTGGTGGAATACATCGCGACGATGGAGGGATTGGACGTGACGGTCGATGTCGCCGCCAAGGTGGTGGTGAACGAACGCACCGGCACGGTGGTCTTGGGGGAACACGTACGCCTCTCGACCTGCGCTATCTCGCATGGCAACCTGACGATCTCGGTGAAGAACACCCTTAATGTGTCCCAGCCTCCAGCGCCGCTCATCGGATCCACCCAGGGACAAACCACCGTTACGCCTGATGTTCAGACTGAAGTGACGGAGCAGGAATCTCGTTTGATCGTCGTGGATCAAACGGTGACCCTGGGAGAGGTGGTGCGGGCATTGAATGCCGTCGGTGTGACGCCACGGGATCTCGTGGCCATCCTGTCGGCGCTTCGATCGGCGGGAGCACTTCAAGCAAATCTTGAGATCGTGTAAGGAAAGGGTCCGCAGCACCATGGATATGAAGAATCTGCTCACTGGTCAGGTTGAAATGGCACAGATGACCGTCTCTCCGACAATTGACTTGCAAAGGCAGATAGAACAGAGGTCGGCAGGGGAGAAGACTCGGGCTGAGCTTCATAAGGCGGGACAGGAATTTGAGTCGTATTTTATTTCCTATCTGATCAAGAACATGCGGGAAACCATTCCGAAAGGACTGTTTGACCGGAAGAACGAACAGGTCTGGTATTCCTTTTATGATCAAGAAATCGCCAAGTTGGCGACTCAAGCGGGAGGAATCGGTATCACCGCATTCGTAGACGCCTATACGGAAAAAAACCGCTGACCTCCGGCACATCCTCAAGTTCCCCGGCGATCCAGCCGATACAGTCCTCGACGAAGGCAAAAGGCCCTTGCGGGCAATGCCCGGGATTGAGAGGAGAACGAACCATGGAGATCTCACCGAACGGCCGGTCCACCGATCTCGCACAAATTCTGTTGGGAGTCCAGGATACCGAACGGACCCAGAGCAAGAAGCCGGCAGCTCAGCATGCCGTGAGCCAGGACCGTGTACAAATTTCTGAACAGGCCAAAGAGCTGCAGCGGCTCAGGGCCGCGGCTGAAGAGCCTAACGCGGAGCGAGAAGCCAAAGTCGACCACATTCGTCTGTCGGTCGAAGGGGGAACGTACAGGGTGGATGGCCAACAGGTTGCGGATGCCATCATTCGCAATGTCCTGACGGATGCAGTCCTGTAAGCCTCTGTCAAGGCGGGTCGGCCGATCGCTCAGCCTGCGCGACAAATTCACAATCACCCTTCCGATAAGGGGATCCGGTGACCACCGTACAGCAGCCCCCGCCTACAGAATCCGACACACTCCTCCGTCGCATGCTCGACACAATCGTCGCGTTTCAAGCCTTACTTATTGAAGAGCAACAAGCGATCCGTTCGCTTTCGTTTGGACAATTCACCATGGTGACGATGCGGAAATCTCACCTCTTGGATGAGCTTCGAAGTTTGGAGCAACGGCGTCGCACCATGCCGCCCAATGCCGGAAATCACCCGTTCCCGCCGGCCTCGCAGGAGACCGAACTCGTCCTGGCCATCGAACAAACCGATCGGCTGAACCGGATAAATGGGACGCTCATCGGGCAATCACTCGAATTTTTGGAAGGCACCTTGCGGCTCTGGCAACGCTCGCCGGCCTCAGCGGCGCTCTACTCGTCCTCCGGTACGCCTGTGCCGGATGCGACGCACCGGGTGAGAACCACCGGATAGCGGGTGATCGTATGTCTGGACTCAACGGCCTGTTCGGAATCGGTTCCAATGCCTTGGCCACATTTCAACGTGCCCTTTCCGTGACCGGTCAGAACGTTGCGAACGTCAATACGCCGGGCTACTCTCGTCAGGAAATTATTCTGAGCGAAACCTTGCCGGAGAACGGACGTCCCGGCCAGATCGGAACCGGCGTCGAAGCGACGGAAATTCGCCGCTCCGTCGATACCTTCGTTGAACAACAATTGTTGAATTCGAACGAGCGGCTCGGCCGGTTCAATGCTTCGCAACGCGCCCTGTCACAAATCCAACCGCTTTTTTCCGATTCGAATGATCAAGGCGTCGCCGCCGGGTTGAACGAATTCTTCAAGGCTTGGCAGGACGTCGCCACCAATCCCACGGACCTGACGAGTCGGACGGTGCTCCTCTCCAAAGCCGATGTGGTGGCCAAACGACTCAATCAGGCTTCCACTCAACTTTCCACTCAACGAAACGCGCTGGACGGACAAATTCAGCAGGGCATCACCGACGTGAACTCGCTTGCCGCCCAGATTGCCGGCCTGAACGGCCAGATCAAACTGGCGGAGGTCGGCGGTCAGAACGCCAATGACCTCCGTGACCAACGTGGACAGCTTTTGAATAACCTGGCGGGATTGATTGATATTACGTCACTGGAAGATTCGACAGGACAGGTGACGGTTTCGGTCGGAATCGGGCAGGTGCTGGTGACTCAACAGACAGCTTTCAGGCTTACCGTGGTTTCGAACAGCAATAACAGCGGTCTGACAGATGTGCGGTACGACAGTGGAAGCGGCCCCAATACGGATCTTACTTCCGTCATCAGCAGTGGCCGGCTCAAGGGTTTGATCGACGCCCGCGACAATACGGCGGCGGGTCTGCAGACCTCACTCAATACCCTCGCTTCTCAAATTGTCACGCAGGTGAACCAGCAACATCGTGTGGGTTACGGGCTGGATGGCTCCACGACCCAGGACTTCTTTACCGCAGGCGGAACCACGGCCGCCACTATCACTGTGGCATTGACCGACCGACGACAGATCGCAGCATCGTCGACCGCCGCCGGCGTTCCTGGGAACAATGTCAATGCGCTGGCCGTCGCCACACTGCAGACCACGGCTTTGGCGGGGCTGGGCAATGCCACCTTTCAAGACTATTACAGCGCCATGGCCGGAAGCTTCGGCTCGACCCTGAAAGGAGCTCAGGACGACTTGCAAGGGCAAGAGCTTCTTCATGGGCAGTTGCAGGCTCATCGAGCGGAGGTATCAGGCGTCTCGATGGATGAAGAGTTGATCAATCTCTTGAAATACCAGCGCGCGTTTCAGGCGGCCTCCAAACTGATTACCACCAGCGATGAGATGTTGCAGACGATTCTGTCGCTCAAACGATAGCAGGGCGTGAAGACCAGGGAGTACCATCCATGAGAGTCGCCGACCAACAGATCTACGGAACCTTGCTGGGCAATCTCCAACGCTCCCGGTCCCAAATCCTGACAGCTCAAGAACAGATTTCCAGCCAGAAGAAGGTGCAAACTCCTTCCGACGATCCCAGCGCCTTCGGACAGATTGTGCTGGGGAAGTCGGCGCTCTCCCAGACGACGCAGTGGACGCGCAATATCGATTTCGGCTCGGCCAGAATCGACGCGGCAGACCACGCCCTCGGGCAGTCTCAAAATTTACTGGCGCGCGTTCGGGAATTGACGATTCAAGCCGCGAGCGACACCACATCGGTCGAAGGACGCAACACCATCGCCAAAGAAGTTCGTCAGATCCAACGTCAACTTATCCAACTGGGAAATACCGAAGTGGCGGGACAGGCAATATTCGGGGGGACCGAGACGGATGTCACGCCCTTCACGATCACCGCCGGCGATACAGTCGCCTATCAGGGCAACAGCGAAACCCAATCGATTGCAGTCAGTGAAAATCAGACGGTGCAAATCCTCATACCGGGAAGCAGTATCTTTACCGGATCGAGCACCAACATATTCAATT
>JAJONL010000151.1 GCA_021323395.1 Nitrospira sp. | reverse complement strand
AAAGTCGATGACGTCATCGGCGTCGCCGGCTTCATCAAACCAGGCGATCGCGTGGACGTGATGGTGACAGTTGAGCCCATGCCGGGAAAACCGGAACATGCGGTGTCAAAAACAATTTTAGAGAACGTCAAAGTCCTGGCAGCCGGAACGCAGATGGAGCGAAAGGGAAAGGACGAAGAGCCCAAGCAAGTACAGGTCATTACAGTGGAGGTTGATGCCGAGGAAGCGGAAAAACTGGCTCTTGCCTCCACGCAGGGGCGCCTCAGGCTTGCCCTCAGGAATCCACTGAATAGCGAACGGGTGCTGACCAAGGGAGCCAATTTAGGGGCCCTCTTGAGTTCGTACCGTCAGAAACAAGCCCCCAAAGCTGCAAGCGGTCAGGGTGAGATTCGTATCGAGGTCATCAAGGGCGACGTTCGCAAGGAAGTAAAGTTTTAGGAATCACGGAGGCAACGACAATGACAATGATATCGAAGCAATCGCGATTGTTCAGGCAAAGTGCACTTGCCTTGATGATGGGGGGGCTACTGCTTCCTGTCCTTGCGAAGGCCAATGACGACGGCCGCTCGGTAGTGAGAACGCTTGATCCTCAGCAGGTAAGTCTGGTGATAGGGAAATCGACGGTGGTGGATACGCACGTCGCGATCAAGCGCGCATCGTTGGCGGACCCACAGGTCGCCGATGCCATCGTCCTGAGTCCTAAACAGATTTATGTGACCGGCAAAGGCTATGGCACAACCAATCTTACTCTGTGGGGGAAAGACGATCAGATCATCGCAGTCTTTGACTTGGATGTCGGAGTCGACCTCGCTCGATTGAAGAAGCATCTGGCTGAGCTGCTGCCAGAGGAAACGAATCTTCATTTCAAGGGCACGCACGATCACGTGACGATTTCAGGAACAGTCTCAAGCGAAGGACGCATGCAGCAAGTATTGGCGGTTGCTGAAGCGTATGCTCCGAAAAAAGTACTCAATTTTGTAAAGATTTATCCCGAGCCGATCGGCGATCCGGCGCCAGACGTTCGAACAGTGACAGTCGAAGTGATCAAAGGCACCTCAGTCGGGTCGGTCAAATTCTAGGTCATTGGAGCGAAGTCCTGTCAACAAGATGTTAAGGAGCATGTAAATGAAACACCGTGAGATCGTTGCAACGCTTGGGTTTCTGCTTGGAATCGTTGGTGTGTCTTTGACGTACGCGGAGGAGCCCTTACCCGGCGCGCCAGCAACTAGTGCTGTGGAACAGCGCGAGATTCAAAAGTTGGAACTCACCGCAGGTAAATCGAGAGTGTTAGACCTGCCTGTAGCGATCAAGCGCGCTTCGCTCGCCAATCCTGACGTCGCCGATACGGTCGTACTCTCTCCCACGCAAATTTATCTCACCGGCAAGACCAGCGGTGTGACCAGTCTGACACTCTGGAACGAGAGCGGCAAAATGATGGGCGTATACGACGTCGTCATCATGCCGGACTTAAGCCGCCTCAAGGAAAATCTCCATAAGGCAATGCCCGATGAGAAGAACATTATGGTGCTGGCGAGCCACGACAACATTACGTTGTCCGGTACGGCGTCGAACGCAAGCAATCTGACACGCGCCATGGGCATCGCAGAGGCCTACGCGCCAAAGAAAGTCATCAATTCGATGCAGGTTGGCGGCGTACAGCAGGTCATGCTGGAAGTCCGCGTGGCCGAGATGAACCGCGAATTGATCCGTCGCTTAGGAATCAACGCGACGGCAATGACGCCTCAAGGGTTCGGAATGACGGCATTGAATCAGCTGACATCCATGTTGGGCGGAAACAGCTTCGCGGGGGTGAGCGGTGGTCTCACAAGTGCGTTAACGAATACGTTGAATCTTTCGCAGCAGGCCACGAACGCCGTCAACGGTGCGTTTCAATTTCAAACCGGCAACATCACCTGGTCTGGCTTTGTCGATGCCTTGCATCAAGAGGGAATCATCAAGGTGCTCGCCAAACCGACATTGGTGGCCTTGAATGGTCAGGAAGCGGCCTTCCTTGCCGGTGGTGAGTTTCCAATCCCCGTCCCACAAGCATTCGGACTGATCACGATTCAGTTCAAGAAGTTCGGTGTTGGGTTAGTCTTTACGCCCAACGTCATGGACAAGAAGCACATCAGCTTGAGCGTCGCGCCGGAAGTGTCCGAATTGGACTTCCAAAATGCGTTGCGGACACAAGGGTTTATTGTGCCGGCAATCACGACCAGACGGGCCACAACGACGGTCGAGCTGGCCGATGGCCAGAGCTTTGCCATCGGTGGGCTGTTGAGAGATAACGTGAAGGAAACCATCTATAAGTATCCAGGGCTCGGCGATATTCCGATTCTCGGCGCCTTGTTCCGAAGCACCTCATTCCAAAAGAACGAAACAGAGCTGCTCATCATTGTCACTGCACATCTCGTGAAGCCGTTGGATCTGACGGCCCAAACGCTTCCGACCGATTACTACGAAGAGCCGAATGACTTTGAGTTCTATTTGATGGGTTATGCCGAGAAGGGCGGCTTCGGCGGCAAACCTGGACGTAAGTCGACTGCAGCGGAAGTACTGTCCAATCGGGTTACCAGAGGCCGTGCCATGGAAGGACAGGTTGGACATATCGTTCCGTAAAGACACCGGATTCGTAATCACTGATTGAATTGGGAAGGAGATCGCAATGAAAGTCATACATCTGGCTGTAGCTATCGTTGGTATCGGGCTTCTGTGCGGAGCCTGCTCCCGGGCTACCAACAGTCCAAATTGGGGAGTGGCCTACCAGGAGATGCGGGTCAAACAGGTCCTGGATCCTATGGCCGGTGAAAAACTGGAGCCGGTTGAAGGTCAAGACGGCAGAGTGAATGCGACCGCGATGGAAGCCTACCGGAAGGGTTTCGAGAAGCCTGATTCGGAGTTCAACCGGTCAGTTGTGTCGAGTGGAGTGCAAACGAAATAGGTCACCAAGGAGATGGAGCCGATGTGTAAGTTGAATGAGCGTGGCGCGGTGGCGGCTGAATTTGCACTGCTGTTGCCGGTGCTCCTAACCATCCTCTTCGGAATTATGGAATTCGGCATGATCATGTACGGCCGGGAAATCGTGACCAATGCCACCCGAGAAGGTGCACGGGCTGGAATCGTTCAGTCCACTCCTCCCATCAGCGCGGGAGCGATCACAACAATCGCCACAAACTATTTGACCGGCACAGGCGTCAGCGCTGGGAGTGTTATATTCGCGGTTCCTTCTTCCGGGGGTGTGACCGGCAGTCCCGTCACGGTTACCGCTACGTATAACTATCCCTGGCTCATTCCCTATATTCCGACTTTGTTTGGCTTGCCGTCGCCGCTTCCGATTCCCATCAGTGTCACGATGTTGCATGAATGATAGTCAGAATAGGTGAAAGGCTGAGAATTATGAACAGAGCTCTGTCGAAAATGGGTCTCGCAAAGCCGTTTAACAATGACCGTGGTGCCGTCGCTGCCATGGTTGCCGTGTTCTTGACGGTTCTATTGGCGTTTGGAGCCGCAGCGTTGGACGTCGGTCACGCATTGGTGGCAAGGAATGAACTGCAGAACGTATCGGACGCGGCCGCTCTGGCCGGCACACGCGCCCTTGGGTCTGTCTATGAAGGTATGACGCCTGCTGAGCAACAGGCCTACGTCCTCACGAGCGGGGATCGGGCTATCGTCGAAGCCGCAGTGCAAACGGCAGCCAACGCGAACACGGCGGCAGGCGTCTCGATCACCATCAATTCGTCGGACATTCAAATCGGGATATGGGATCAAGCGACTAAAGTACTGACTCCGACCGCCAATCAGCCGAAGTCGGTCAGAGTATTGTCGAGGCGGGACGGTTCAGCCAACGGGGCAATCAGTACGTTTCTTGCGAATGTGATTGGGATGTCCAGCGTCAGCGTCAATGCCGTAGCAACGGCAGATCTGACGGCAGTTGGTCAAACGGCGCCGGGACAATTGGATGTCCCGTTTGGCATCTCGGAGTATTATTTCACGCAGTTCGGCTGCGGCGACGCGATTAAGTTCTATCCCAATGACGGCACACCTATTGCCTGCTCCGCCTGGCATACGTTCGACCTCTCTCCTCCCAATGCCAATACGCTGCGAAACACCGTCATTGATGGGATGACTAACGGCACCTACACTTCCCCGGGCACATCGCCTGGTGACACCTTGAACTTTATCAATGGTAACGTCGCCAGCGCTTTTCCAAATCTGATCAATCTTTACAACACCAAGAAGGATAGCAACGGTTACTGGGACGTCTTCGTGCCCGTGTATCAGTCGCCGGACTGTACTCCACCCACCGGCCCGATTCCGATCATCGGCTCGGTCTCGTCGAATAACTCGTCAAACTGAGGAGAATAGCTCGTATGGGTCGCTTGATTACGGTGTCGATTGACTGTCGGAACGAAGCGGCACGGCAGACTTTTGAAGAGGTCGTCTCTCGCCGCCGCGACTACCTGATTACCCGAGGAGAGGGAACCGGTACGGCGGACATGTTGCTGCTCGAGTTGGATGAATTTCGCCCTCAAAAGACGTTCGATCATGTTCGCGAGCTCTTACATTCCTCGCCCCATCTCGAGGTGTTCCTGACGGCCTCTCGAACAGACCCGCAGCTGTTGTTGGAAACTTTTCGTGCCGGAGTCAAAGAGTTCTTGCCCCAACCGCTGACCCTGAAAGACGTGGAACCGGCGCTGGTCAGATTCGAAGGGCGATTGATGGGACGTGCGTCAAGCAGTGAAACCAAATCGGGAAGAGTTGTCAGCGTAATCGGGGCGAGGGGCGGAGTGGGTGTGAGCACTGTCGCGACAAATTTAGCGACGTCCGTACAGCAGGCCCAGCTACAAGACTCAGTGGTGTTGGTGGATCTCGATACGCATGGGAGCGATCTCGGATTGTTTTTGGATCTCCATCCCGCCCAAGGCCTCAAGCACCTCTCCAAGGACATTTCGCGGCTTGATGAAACTATCGTGCGAAGCACTTTGGTGACACATTCGTCGAGACTTCACCTTCTCGCCTCTGGTTATGACGGGTTCGATGAGGTTGAGCCGACGGCCGGGAGTTCCATGCGCGTGATCGGTCTGCTCCGTTCCATGCACCGGCATGTCTTTGTGGATTGCGGGCATGTGTTGGAGCCGGCGGTCAAGGAAGCGCTCGATTGTTCCGATGAGGTGATTATCGTGACGACACTTTCATTGCCGGCCATTCGCCGAACCAAGAGATTGCTGGAAGCCTTTGGAGCCGCGCACTATCCAGCGGGCAAGGTGCTGATCGTCGTCAACCGATATTCGAATGACCAGAAGGAATTGTTAGTTGAAACCGAAAATATGTTGGGTGTACGCATGGCCGGCTTGATCCCGAACGACTATGAGACGGCCAGCGAGGCGCTCCACCATGGCAAGCCTCTCACCATGATGGCACCGAAGACAGCCATCGGACAATGGTACACGCGAGAAAGTCAGCAGCTGATTGCCGACGGGGCTGCTGGCAATAAGGCAGCGGGCAGGAAACCAAGCAATGCCGCCTCATTCCTGAGCCGATATCTGCCCAGTCTTGGATTCGAAGCCAAAGGAAAACCGTCCGCAGTCTAGAGAGTCAAAGCTAGATGATCGATTATCTTGAAGCAGCCACACGATAGGGAGGATGTGCCAAAATCATGCTTACGATGAAACGGACAAATGAATCCGAGATGGGCTCGCAGTATCAAGACTTGAAGGAGCGATTGCACCAGCATGTGATCGAGCTGCTTGACCTCAATGCGGTCAGCACGATGTCGCAGGATGCCGTGGAATTGCAGCTCACCAAGTTGGTTGAACAGCTGCTGCAGCAGGAATCCGCTCCGCTCAATCAACGTGAACGAGTCCAGATTACCCAGGACGTCATCCATGAAGTGCTCGGGTTAGGGCCCTTGGAACCATTACTTGCCGATGCGACCGTCAACGATATCCTCGTGAACGGCCATAAGCAGGTCTTTGTCGAGCGGTCAGGCAAGCTGGAGATGACCTCCGTCCGTTTCAAGGACGACGGGCATCTGAAGAAAATCATCGAGAAGATCGTCTCGCGTGTGGGGCGCCGCATTGATGAATCGGTGCCGATGGTGGATGCCCGGCTGGCGGACGGTTCGCGCGTCAACGCCATTATTCCCCCTCTCGCCATCGATGGCCCTTCCCTGTCGATCAGAAAGTTCAGCAAGGACCCGTTGCAAATACACCATTTGATCGAGAAGCGGTCGCTGACGCCGGAAATCGGTGAGCTGTTGAAAGCGATTGTTCAAGCGAGACTCAACGTCTTGATTTCGGGAGGAACTGGAACAGGAAAAACCACGATGTTGAACATCCTGTCCGGATTCATTCCGAATGACGAACGGATCGTGACCATTGAAGATGCAGCCGAATTACAGCTACGCCAGGATCACGTGGTGCGTTTGGAGACGCGCCCGGCAAACATCGAAGGAAAGGGCGAAGTCGCACAGCGTGAATTGGTGAAGAACGCTCTCCGTATGCGCCCTGACAGGATCATATTAGGTGAGGTCCGCGGTGCGGAGTGCTTGGATATGCTCCAAGCCATGAATACCGGCCACGATGGATCACTGACAACCGTCCATGCCAATTCGTGCCGGGATGCCTTGACCAGAATTGAAACCTTGGTGTCTATGGCGGGACTTAATCTGGCTGCGAAGGCAATGCGCCACTATGTCTCATCCGCCCTTGATGTGATCATTCAGATCGCACGTCTGTCAGATGGGACAAGAAAACTGATCAGTTTCCAGGAAGTGGTCGGAATGGAGGGCGATCTCATCACCCTGCAAGAGCTCTTCACGTTCAATCAGACCGGTCTCGATGAAAACCGGAAAGTCAAAGGTCGATTTAAGGCAACTGGTGTGCGCCCGAAGTTTGCCGAGCGGCTCGAAGCCAAAGGCATTCGGCTTTCTGCGGACATCTTTGATCCAAACAAGGTGTACGAATGCTAACCGCTCTGATCGCCCTTGGTATTTTTGGAACGACCCTCCTGCTGATGCACGGACTTGCGGCCGGCTATCGTTTGTTGGCGCCGCGTGGGTCCGATCGGGCTGTGGAGAGACTTCAACAGTGGATGGCCCCAAAGGGAGACGCAACGCTGGACATTGTCCGAAAAGATACACTGAGTGAAATACAGTGGCTCGATGAATTTCTTAAATCCACTCAGCGCTTGCAGCCGTTTCGGAAACTTCATCTGCAGTCTGACTGCCAGATCCCGCTTGGAATGGTAGCCTTGGCCATACCGGTGTTGGGAATTGGTGCCTTCGCCCTGGTCTCGTCTGCGCACCTGCCGATACTCATTGCACTGCTCGCCGCTACGGCGTGTGGAGCGCTTCCTCCCGGCTATCTATTCTGGCTTAAGACGCGTCGAATGGCCACGTTGGAGCGGCAATTGCCTGAAGCGCTCGAACTGGTGTCGCGCGCGTTGCGCGCCGGACATGCGATGTCGGTCGGACTGAAGATCGTCGGAGACGAATCAGCAGACCCGATTGGGAAGGAATTCCGACGTGTATTTGACGAAGTGTCAATGGGCGTCTCCCTTCCGCAGGCACTGAATAATTTAAGCGAGCGTGTCAACACGGTCGATGTCCGGTTTTTTGTGACGTCAGTATTAGTGCAGCGGGAAACAGGCGGTAACCTCGCGGAGATCATCGACTCGCTAGCCAGCCTTATCCGTCGGCGATTCGAATTGCAGTTAAAGGTGAAGGCGTTATCCGCTGAAGGGCGATTCTCCGCCATGATCCTTCTGGGGCTACCCATTGTTATCGGACTGGTCCTTTATAAAATGAATCCGGAATACTTCGGGCTCTTGTTCACCGATCCCATGGGACAGCGCATGACCACCGCAGGAATTACGATGATGGTAATCGGCGCCGTAGTGATGAAACGCATGGTTGTCATTAAAGTATAAGGAATACAGACTATGGAATTTCCGTTGGTTGCTGCGGTTTCAACATTCTTTATTTTCATCTTTGCCAGTACTGCGGTGTTTTTCTACCTGAGCTCTCGCGAGACAATTCAGACCTGGCGCCGGCGGGCCGATGGCCAATCCGCCTCGGTAGAGGAGCTTCAGGCCACACGAGGATTGGCCGGTGAGGTTGAAGCTCAAGTGCGTGCCATCCTTGAATGGTTTGCACGGTTCAATACGCCGTCAAATATCGAGGAAATGCGGGCCACCAAACGATTGCTGATTAATGCGGGGTACCGAAGCGCCAAAGCACCGGTCCTATACACAGGAGCCAAATTACTGCTGGCCACCATCGCTGTCCTCGCTGTTACAGGAATTCCTGCAAAGACTCTTGGGTTTCCCACCACGAACACTTTGCTTTTTTACTACCTGCTTGCTGCGACCTGTGGTTACTATATTCCATCAATCTGGCTCAAGAGAGCCATAGCGGCTCGGCAGGATACCTTACAGCGCGCCATTCCTGATGCTCTTGATCTGATGGTGGTGTGTGTGGAGGCCGGATTGGGTCTGGATCAGGCCATGGCACGCGTGGCCGCAGAGATTTACCAGACGCATCCCGAGCTGGGAGATGAACTCACGGTGCTCGGGCTTGAATTGAGAGCCGGTGTGCAACGACAGGAGGCTCTCAGAAATCTCGCACAAAGGACGAATTTGGAAGACGTCAAGAATCTTGTGGCGCTGCTCGTGCAAACGGACCGCTTTGGAACGAGCATTGGTCAGGCGCTTCGTGTTCATGCAGATGCGATGAGAACGACACGGAGACTGAAAGCCGAGGAGCTTGCCGCGAAATTGCCGGTGAAGTTGTTGCTACCCCTCATCTTCTTCATTTTTCCTTGCATGTTTATTGTGACAATTGGTCCGGCCGTCATCAAAATCATCAAGGTCTTGTTCCCTGCGTTTGCCGGACAATAGTGCAAGCACCGTGATTCAGGCTCAGCGTGAAGCAGCTAGTTCCAGAGATCCTTTTTACACGCAAGCTTCTTGGCGGCGGCCTAGCTGACAAGCCTGGTGGACAGTTTCGTGTCGATGCGACGGCTTGGGCGATTGTGTGCCTGCGTGCTTCAGGTCAGCCCACTGATTCTCTCGAAAATGATCGTGCCAGACTGAGATTGGAGCAGTTAGACGACGGTCGGGTGTCTTCGAGCAAGAATCACCCGAACTCCTATTGGCCCACCCCACTTGCCGTCCTAGCGTGGCAGGACTCCCAGCCATGCAGAATCGCACAAGAACGCGCGATTCAGTTTCTACTCGGCTCCGCCGGAGACCATCCGACAAGAAAGGCGACAGACCCCTGGGCCCATGACACTGCATTGAAGGGATGGCCATGGGT
>JAJONL010000150.1 GCA_021323395.1 Nitrospira sp. | reverse complement strand
ATCGAACCAGAGAGCCATGAAGCAGGCAGGCGCCGATCTGTTGCTGACCAAAGAAGCTGCGGTGGACGAGCTGTATCGGGCCATCCAACAATCACTCGCCATAAAGTCTGCCTAACCCCCCGACTATTCCATACGATGACATGCTCCAGCCAGCCAGTCGGGCAGATAATTCTTCGATTGCGGCCAGGCTGCCCAAAAAGGTCATTCGAGCCGTTCTCTGATGACCTTCTCTAACTGCTCCCGA
Source organism: Nitrospira sp. (assembly GCA_021323395.1). Classification (GTDB taxonomy): domain Bacteria; phylum Nitrospirota; class Nitrospiria; order Nitrospirales; family Nitrospiraceae; genus Nitrospira_A. The sequence continues at coordinate 4,884 of JAJONL010000150.1, read as the reverse complement.
TCCTCGTCGCAGATGGTGTAGTCGATCGTGAGAGGCATCGCTTCTTGGAACACCTGGAGGACCTGCGCCGCTTGTTCCACGTCGATCCATCCAATGACCGAGGAGACGCGGAGGCACCAGGTACACATGAAAATGTGTCTCGGACTCCTGGCGAGGGACCAATCGAGCACTCTCGCGGGAGGGCGAGGGGCCGTCGACAGCGTGACGGCAGTGAATTCCATGGATGCACCCTGGAGAAGGCGAATATCCATACGTTGGAGCCTGACAAGGGTTGGTGTATCACAATGAAATTCGAACGAGGCGGTCCCTTGCTCCGCCACATGATCGAGGAGATGACGATACCACTGTTTGGTTGGGTGCCCTGCAAGGTGGCTGAAGAGCGGGGTTCCTAACACCCGGTCTGGAAGGTCTCCGACTCCGGCCGCGAGAGCGGCTTGACGAAATCCTGCATCGACGTAAGAGAGGCGCCGATTTGCATCAATTCGATGGATAGTGACAAGCGGTAATCCAAGATTAGGTGACGTCATGGCCGGTGTGGGCGCATAAGGAACTAGCCAAATCCCTGTATGAATATATATCACGCCATTGATCACGCTGGGGCCGCGGGAGCACCGGTTCCATCCGTGATAGACCAACCTTAGTTGACGAGAGGCGGATGAACGGTCCGAGCGAACAAGCTGGGACCTTGGAGAAGCGTCATGTAGGCTGGTCCGTAATCTTTTCCTCCCTAGGGTTCTCCCTAGCTTGAGGGGCCAGACAGAATTGTTTAGCATCGTCGCGCGCATTCCCGGCAAAGGGTTGACGGCCAATGATAAAATGGATGTGCTCCAGTCGCGTATCTCGCAGCGCATGGCTGCCCAGCCTTCTGGCGAAGGTCGGCGCTCCGCATAGGCGAAACCCGGTGCTGGTGTTCACCGGAGGCTTCACGTTTTGATCAGTCCTCTGAGCCGCTAGGTTCTACGTCTGAAGCGCTCTGCAGTGCTGTCAGTCATCAACGTGTGATACGGTTCACGAGGGGCAATGAAGGAACGGGACGGGGCTGCAGAGGACCCTCCGCAGGTTGTCGGCGAGCATCTCGCCCCCTTTCAGGCTCCGAGCTTCGGTGAACACGAGCCTCGCTTTACGCATTTTACACAGAACCTGCCCGGTCTAGCCTGGATCAAGGACCTCCAAGGACGATACCTCTATGCCAACGATGCTGCCCGCCGGATCCTCGGCGCCGCAGAGACTGCCATTGTCGGGAAAACCGATGCGGAGCTCTTCCCTCCGCTGACGGCCGCGCAATTCCGTGCCAATGACCAGATCGTCATTATCGGCAAGCGGGCGATCCAAACGACCGAGGAGTTGCATCAGGCAGATGGGCTCCACCGATCGCTGGTGAGCAAATTCCCGATTTTCGGGAAGGACGGAGAGGTGGTCCTGGTCGGCGGCATGGCCATCGACGTCACGGAGCACCTCAGGGTCCGGGACGAGCTGCGCCAGAGCCAGGACCAGCTTCAGCTGATCGCCGACCATGCCTCCATCTTCATCGCCTATTGTGACGTCGAGCAGCGGTATCGGTTCATCAACCAGGCCTATGCCGCGCGGCTGAGCCTCACGAGCACGGACATTCTTGGGAAGCATGTGTCCAAGGTTTTGGGACAACCCGCCTACGATCTGATCCGGCCGTATATCGAGGTGGTACTGGCCGGCGAATCGGTCGAATTCGAACTGCCCATTCCATACGAGAAGCTCGGCTTGCGTGTCATGCATTGCGCCTATCTGCCCGATCGCACCTCGGACGGTTCGGTGCGAGGGTGGGTGGCCGTGGTGACCGACATGACTGAGCGCAACCAGTTCGAATCCACCTTGCGGGAGAGCGAGGAACGTTACCGCCGACTGGTCCAGGATCTCCCGGCCGCTGTGTATACGACCGATGTTCAGGGTCGCATCAAACTCTACAATGAAGCTGCCGTGTCATTATGGGGCCGCAAGCCTGACCTGGAGAACGACCGATGGTGCGGGTCGCATCGCATCTTCCGTTCGGACGGCAAATCTGTTCGTCCCGATGAATGTCCCATGGCGGTGGCCGTCAAGGAAGGTCGTTCGATTCGCGAAGAGCTCATCATCGAACGCCCCGACGGGACCCGGCGCCATGTCCTTGTCTGCCCGGATCCAATGAGGGATGGAACGGGTGCTGTCGTGGGCGGCATCAAAATGCTCGTGGATATCACCGAACGGAAACAGATGGAAACAGTGGTCGCAGGCCAGCAGCAGGCGCTGGATCTGGCGGTGCATGGCGCACCCCTCCGAAACGTGCTCGAGGTGCTGACTAGGACGATCGAAGCGCACATGCAGAATGGTGTGATGGCCTCGATTCTCCTGCTCGATAGAGAAGGCCGGCATCTTCACCAGGGCGCTGCGCCGAGTTTGCCGGAGACCTACAGCCGGGCCATCGATGGCGTCGCTATTGGACCGGCTGTCGGGTCCTGCGGAACCGCTGCTTTCCGAAATGAGACCGTGATCGTCGAGGATATCGCGACTGATCCGTTGTGGGCCTCTTATCGCGACGTGGCGCTGCAACAAGGCCTGCGCGCCTGTTGGTCCATGCCCATTCGCTCTTCGACGCGAGTCCTGGGCACATTCGCACTCTATTACCGGTCTGTTCGAAATCCCTCGCCCGAGGATTACGCGGTGGTTGAATTGTTGGCCCATACGGCCGCGGTGGTGATCGAACGTGACCTGGAGAATCGTGAACGGATCGAAACGGAGCAGGCGCTCCGCGAAAGCGAGCGGCGGTTCCGGCTCATGGCGGACCATGCTCCGGTGATGGTGTGGGTGTCGGAGCCGGACGGCCGCTGCAGCTACTTGAGCCAATCCTGGTACGACTTCACCGGTCTGCAGGCCGAGAGCGGGCTTGGGATCGGATGGACGGCGGCGCTGCACGTCGAGGACCGTACCCGGGTTTGGGAGACGTTCATGGCCTCCAATGCCAGGCGGGAATCCATCCAAACGGAGTTTCGTCTCCTGCGTCATGACGGGCAGGTTCGCTGGGCCATTGCAGCGGCCGCGCCACGGTTCTCTGAGGGCGGTGAATTTCTGGGCTTCATCGGGTCCGTGCTCGATATTACGGAACGCAAGGAGGCAGAACTCCTCATCCATGATCAAGCCGTTCTGCTCGAACAGACCCACGATGCCATCTTTGTGTGGATATTCGACGGAGGCATTACCTACTGGAATCAAGGTGCGGAACGGCTCTATGGCTTCACCGAGCAGGAGGCCCTGGGGCGGAACAGCCATGAGTTGCTCCAGACCCGTCATCCCCTTGGTATGGACGCTATTCACGCCCTCTTAAAGCGGGAGGGTCGGTGGGTGGGAGAGTTGGCCCATACGACCAGGGAGGGGACGCAGGTGACCGTCGAAAGCCGGCTGCTCCTCTCCCGTCGATCCGACGGCCGGCTCTTGGTCTTGGAAACCAACCATGACGTGACCAGCCGCAAGGCGGCTGAAGCGGCTTTGCGTGCCAGCGAAGAAAGCCTTCGTCTGGCGACGCAGACCGGGAAAGTCGGGTTGTGGGATTGGGACATCGTGAACAATCGAGTGACCTGGTCGGATTCCCTCTATGGGATCCATGGCGTCCGACCGGACGAGTTTGCCAACACCGCGGAGGGATTCATCTCGCTGGTGCATCCCAGCGAGCGCGAGCGCGTGACTCAAGCAATTCAGGCCGCGCTGACGACGGGAACTCCGTACGAACTTGAGTTCCTCGCCCTCAGGCCGAACGGTGACACTTTTTGGCAATTCACGAATGCGACGGTGTTGCGTGAGGGAGACAGGCCGGTACGGATGGTCGGGGCCACCTTTGACATTACGGAGCGGAAACGCATGGAAGGGGCGCTCCGCGACAGCGAGACACTCTATCGGACCCTTATGGAGCAGGCCCACGACGGTATTTTTGTCTGCGACCAAGAGGGCCGTTTCGTCATGGCGAACGACGTCGTCTGCCGGCTCCTCGGTTATACGAGGGCCGAGTTGCTGGGCAGGCCGGTTCAGGATACCTATGTGGAAAGCGAAAGGGGATTGTTCGCCCAGCGGTTTGCCGAGGTTAAGAGCGGGAAGGCCATTCATTTCGAGCGGCAGATGGTTCGGAAGGACGGCTCATTCGTGCATACGGATGTGAGCGTGACGATGTTGCCCAACGGACAGGGCTACGCGATGGTTCGGGACATCACCGCTCGCAAGCGGGCTGAAGCCGCCGCTATCACACGCACCGAACGGATGCGGCTGCTCTCCGAAACCTTGGGGCAGTTGCTCAGCGCGAAGGATCCCGAGACGATCGTGCGAGAACTCTTTCCCAAGGTGGCGGCTCACCTCAATGTGGATACCTATTTTAATTTTATGGTGGATGAAACGGGCGAGGCCCTGCGGCTCCACTCTTGTGCCGGAGTGTCCGACGAGATCGTTGATTCGATTCGAAGACTTGAATTCGGTCAGGCCATCTGCGGGACGGTGGCCCAGATCCGCGCGCCCGCCCATCCTTCGACGAGGACGAGATCGAATTCATCCGCATTATCTCTCAATATACTGCCGTGGCGTTGGACCGGCTGCGGACGACCAAGGCCCTGGCGGAACATACCCGCTCGCTCGAAATCGTGAATCGGGTGGGGACGACCCTCGCCGCTGAACTGGACCTGAACAAGCTGGTCCAGGCCGTCACTGATGCCGGGCGTGAGGTGAGCGGGGCTGAGTTCGGGGCGTTTTTTTACAATGTCGAGAACGACAAGGGAGAAAGTTATCAGCTGTTCACCCTCTCCGGGGCGTCGCCTGAGGCCTTTGCAGGGTTCGGCATGCCGAGGAACACCCCGGTATTCGGCCCGACGTTTCGCGGCGAGGCGCCCATTCGCG
>JAJONL010000149.1 GCA_021323395.1 Nitrospira sp. | reverse complement strand
TGGTAGATGCGAGGCCGGAGGCTCGAACAAACCGGAAGCATATTCGCTGGAATACGTGGAGGATTGTTTCGGGCCGAGAACGACGCAGACTGCTGCAGATCATGTGCCGCAGTAGAATGGCATTACTCGGACAGACTCCTAACTGAGCGCAAGAAAGTGAATGTCTTCCGACGGCCCCACGTCGGCTTGGAGATTGGCTCGCATCTGCCTGAGGGCGTCGCGATTGCCCTCGGCATCGATTGACACTACGCAATCTTCAGGAACGCAGAGGGTAAACTCCCGCATGTATCCATCGGCCGCCGTAAACAGCACGCAGTTGTCCCCCGCCACGCCGGTCATGATGAGGCGTTGCACATGGAGGGACCTCAGGAGCAGCTCGAGCGGAGTGGCGTAAAAGCCGGAATGTTTCGGCTTCAACACAAAGTAGTCTTGATCATTCGGGCGTAGCAGTTGAGCGATGGGCCGGCCCCTACAGGGCCCGGCGATACATTGCGCGACCAAGGCGCCGAAGTCATGTCTCCACTTCCCGAAATTATCATTGAGATAAATGACCGGAATCCGGGCGGCGGCCGCCCGCTGCTTCAGCCGCGCAATGCGCTCGGCCGCCTGGAGGATGGCGGGGAATAGCTTGTCGGCATCCGGGAAGTCAAACGTATTGATCATGTCGATGATCAGCAAGACATCCGCCGAAGCGGGGGCATCCCGAGTTGAGTCGCCCTGTCGGTCCGGCATGCCGAACGGCCGTTCGAGTTCTTTGCGAGAAGATGATGTCGGCAACATATGATCAGCAGACCCGTGCAAGCGTTCATAACAGTCAGGCACCCAGTTGATAACTAGGGGTTTCTCTAGCTGCCTGGTCGGCCTGCTTCTATCATGATCCGCCGCACTCTCCGAGAACCGAGGAGGCGAGGTGGGCGGACAGTGGAAGATGCCCCGATCGAAGCAGGCGCTAGGTCTCCTCATCCTCATGTGGTCGGTCTCTCTCACCGGCTGTTTCGCCTGGTCCCCTTCGGACGGGGGCGGTCAGACGAGGTTCGACGGGCCGCGCCCCTTCAATCCTGCCGACGTGGCGGTTCCCGCCGGGTATCGGATCGAGCTGGTGGCATCGGGATTGACCTTTCCAACCGGCGTGGCGTTCGATCCCTCTGGGGCCGTTTACGTGATCGAATCCGGGTACTCGTATGGCGAAGTCTGGGACCAGCCGCGATTGCTGGCCATCGACGGGCGGGGATCGATCAAGCCGATCGCGGTGGGAGAGAACAACGGCCCCTGGACCGGCCTTTCGTTTCACCGAGGCCTCTTCTATATCGCCGAGGGAGGCGCCCTACGCGGCGGCCGCATTCTCCGGGTCACTCCGGATGGGGCGATCACGGCCCTCGTTAGCGACTTGCCGAGCTCGGGCGATCACCAGACCAACGGCGCCGTTGTCGGGCCGGACGATCACCTCTACTTCACCATCGGAACTTTCACCAATAGCGGCGTGGTCGGGGCCGACAATTACGCCTTCGGCTGGTTGGCTCGGCAGCCGCATGCCCACGATGTGCCCTGCCGTGATATCACGCTGCGCGGCGAAAACTTTACCTCGATCAATCCCTTTACTCCGCAACCGGACGATACGGCCGTCACCGGCGCCTTTGTCGAATTCGGCGCCGCGACCCAGGTTGGTCAAGTGATTGCGGGCCGGATTCCCTGCAGCGGCTCGGTCATGCGGATGCCGCTGGCGGGCGGACCGCCTGAGTTGGTCGCCTGGGGGTTCCGTAATCCGTTCGGTCTGGCCTTTTCTCCCGACGGCGAGCTCTACGCGACGGACAACAGTTACGACGACCGCGGAAGCCGGGCGATCCATGGCGCCGGCGATCTCCTATGGTTGGTGCGACAGGGAAGATGGTACGGATGGCCCGACCATCATGGAACGCTGCCGCTCGATCATCATGACCATTTCATTCCTCCCGGCAAGCCTCAGCCGCAACCGCTGCTGGCCGACTATCCCGGAACCCCGCCGGCTCCGGTCGCGCTATTGGGTGTCCACTCCTCCTCCAACATGTTCGACTTTTCGCGGAACCGGCAATTCGGACATGTCGGCCAGGCGTTCATCGCGCAATTCGGCGATCAGTCCCCCGCGAGCGGAAAGGTCATGGCCCCCGTCGGATTCAAAGTGGTCCGAGTGGATGTGCGGAACGGAGTGTCGGAAGATTTTGCCGTCAACCGGGGCAAGGTGAACGGCCCGGCCTCCAAGATCGGCGGCGGCGGATTCGAACGGCCGGTCGCGGCCCGTTTCAGCCCCGACGGCACGGCCCTCTATGTGGTCGATTTCGGTGTCATGACGCTCGGGCAAGGAGGAAAGGTGCGGCCGGGCTGGTCCAGGAAAGACGTGGCGCCGGAGCCTCGACGCGGGACCGGAGCCCTGTGGAAAATCACCCGAGTGGACGGAACTCCATGACCGTTCGATGCGCCGCCATGCGACTCGGTTCCGCCGCGGTGGCGTTCGCGCTGCTCGGCTCTCTGCCCGCCTGTTCCGCCCGGCGCAGCGAACCAGTGGCCGGCCCCTTGCCGATCACCACGTCGCAGACGGAGCAGGGACAGAAGTTGTTCATGCTCCACTGCCAGCAATGTCACCCCGGTGGCGAGGCCGGCCTGGGACCGGCGCTGAACAACAAACCCCTGCCCTCCTTCCTCATCACCTTCCAAGTCCGGCATGGCCTGGGCGCGATGCCCGCTTTCTCCGAAGACGAGATCACCGCGTCGCAATTGGACGACATTCTCGCCTATCTCCAGGCCCTCCGCAGCCATGGCTGACAACCGCGTTGGAGCCGGCCGGCGGCTCCGGCGACCGGGGCTCCTCTGCGCGGCGATCGCACTGCATTGCCTGCTCCTCATGCCTCTAGGAACCGCTCGGGCCGATGAAGTGGAGAAGGACCTCGTCCTGGATGACATCATCGTCACGGCCACCCGCGTACCCATGGCACGGACACGCGTCTCCGCGCCAGCGACCGTGCTGACGCAAGAAGAGATTCAGCGCGGCCCCTTCCGTAGCGGGTATCAGGTCGATGATCTGCTGCGGTACGTCCCCACGGTGCAACCGAGCAACCTCAGCAGTCGCTACAACCATCCTACCGCGCAGGCGGTGAGTCTGCGCGGCTTAGGGAGCCGGCGCGCGCTCGTCCTTCTGGACGGGGTGCCGCTCAACGACGGCTTCGGCGGCTGGATCAACTGGGGGCTGGTTCCGGACCGTATCGAGCGGATTGAAATCATTCCCGGCGGGGGATCGAACCTTTACGGGACCTGGGCCATGGGAGGCGTCATCAACATCATCTCGCAGCCTTCTCGCGTCACGCCGGCGCTCACCGGCGAAGTCAGCGGTGGCAACTTGGGTACGAACAGCCAGTCCGTCGGCGGCCGGTACGGCAATGAGCGGTTCGGTATCGTCCTGGGCTACCGGCATTTTGACACCGCCGGATTTGTGACCGTGCCCTCGTATCAGCGCGGGTCCGTGGATGGCGCCGTCGATTCGGGTCACCAACAGTTCAACGGAAGCCTGTCCTGGGGACTGTCCCCTCGCGCCAGGGCTACGCTGTCGGGAAATTTCTTTCATGAGGACCGGATGTTCGGCACGGCGCTGAGTCTCGCCTCCCGCACGATCGGCACCGCGGCGCTGGGATTCGAAGGTGAAACCGTCCATTGGGGAAAATGGGAAACCAAGGTGTTCGCGCAATGGCAGACGTTCCGCAACCAGACCTCCACCATCGTTCCATCCTCTCTCGTTCGACAAGCTGAACTGCTGGAGCGATTGCAGACGATCCCCTCGAACGATTACGGAGGCATGGGACAATGGACCATGCCACTCTGGTCGCATTCCCGGCTGGTGCTGGGCAGTGACGTGCGGGCGGTGATCGGACAGTCTCAGGAACAGCTCTTCTCCTCACAATCCCGGCAAGTCGCGCGGGGAAAACAACTCGGCCTGGGCACGTTCGCGGAATGGATCGTCGAACCCATCGACGCCTTGACCATCACGGCGAGCGTCCGCTGGGATTGGTGGAAGAACTTCGACGGAACGAGGGAAACGGCGTCCGGCGCGACTGTCCGGACCAGGGACAATGTCGCCAGTATCCTCAACCCCAAAATCGGATTTTTATACGGCCTGACGGAGCGCATTCGAATCGGCGCCTCGCTTTACCAGGCTTTTCGCGCGCCGACGCTGAACGAGTTGTACCGGGAGTTTAGTTTTGCGGGATTCACCTTCCAGGCCAATGATCGCCTCGAACCGGAACGCTTGACCGGCGGTGAGTTCAAGGTGGAGACAGACCTCCTCCCCCGTGAACAGCTCGGATTTCGGGCGACAGCCCATTACGACTTGGTGAAAGACCAGATCCTGCTCGTGACACAGGGACCGACCAGCGCCATGCGACAAAACGTCGGCCAAGCCAGATCGATCGGAGCCGATTTCGAGGTGAACAGCCGCGTGAATGACCGATTGTTCGTACGCCTCGGTTATTCGTACGTGGATTCCATCGTGACCAGCTTTCCGGGCAATCCTTCGCGCGAAGGCTTGCGCATACCGACTGTGTCCCGACACCAAGTGATCGCGGCCGTCACCGTCGGCGATATCTCCTCGCTCCAGTTCACCCTGCAGGGCCGCTACCTGTCCCGGCAGTTCGCCGACGATCTCAACCGTCAGGCCATAGCCGATTTCGTGCTGCTGGACGCATCGCTTCGTCGGCGGATTGTTCCACAGGCGGAGCTGTTCATCACGGGAGAAAATTTGACCGACCGTCAATACATCGCCACCCAGACCGGAGCGATCAAGACCCTTGGACAACCGCTTCTCGTCCTAGCTGGTTTGAAAGTTGATCTTTAGCCCGGACTATTCACGAATACCTGCTCCGTCGTCCGATTCCTTCGCCCGGCGGGGATTTTCTCGTTCGGCCTCTCGACGGACTGCCAGTACGCCTCCGTCGGCCTTACGTGCGAGAAGCCCCGGCGCGCTTCGCCGGGCTAGCAGGATGCGGAAAAGTCCGCCGGCAGCGTTCTCG
>JAJONL010000148.1 GCA_021323395.1 Nitrospira sp. | reverse complement strand
AGCTGCGATCTCAGCCTTGATCTCCGCCAGGAGTTGTGGATGCCCGGTGCTCAAAGTGACACCACCCTTGTCGGTAGTCGAGTCTCATGACACGCGTCGCCGCGGAAACCGCTCTCCTACCGGATTCTTTAGGGAAAAGAGGGGGTTAGATTAGCCGCTGCCTCAGCGGCAAGTCAAGGCGAAAAGACCCAAGGTAGACCCCGGTAGCCTCCTTGTTCGCGGAACGCGCGCCCTCAGAAGGGCCTCGTTCGACGCGCACAGTTGGAGGCCACCGGGTCTACCTCTAAAAAAATAATAAGAATGGAGAGACCATTATCGATGCGCCAGAAGAGTCTACACCCGCCACCTCGCGCTGAAATAGTAAGGAGAAACGTCAGGATTCGGCGCGCGCAGTTGGAGGTCATCTGGTCTACCTCCAAATGAAGAGAATAACGAGATTGGGGAGACTATGTATATTCATATTACTGTGAGGGGCGAGTGGTCGAACTGTTCCCAATTTACCCTTTATTTAGGTGGGACGAGCTGGCCTGGTGTCGCGACTTGCTGAAAGTGCGGGAACCGTACTAGCCTTGGCGAGGCGTTCTGCTCATGCAGACAGCGAGCACTGTCTGAAATTCCGCTGAAGCTGTGCTCGCAGCGGAACGAATTGCGCAGCTGAGTCGAGCGAGGCTTCGTACGGTCGCGCTTCAGCGGCGAGCGACACGGGCCACTCGGCCCCATCCTTCACGCCCCGTGACACTTTTTGAATTTCTTGCCGCTCCCGCAGGGGCAGGGATCGTTGCGGCCCACCTTATCCGCGGGGCGTTGGACGCTTTGCGGAGCCGGTTCGTCGCTGCGGTTGAGTACCATCTTGGGCGGCGGGGTCGGCTCCGGCACCGGCGGCGGCTGCTCGCCCCTCACGGCCTGTACGCGGAACAGGCGCTCCAGCACATCCGATTTGATGCGATCCATCATCGCGGAGAACATGTCGAACCCTTCGCGCTTGTACTCGATCAGCGGGTCTTTTTGCCCATAACCCCGCAAGCCGATCCCGTCGCGCAAGTGGTCCATCCCGAGCAAATGATCTTTCCAGTGGTGATCGATCACTTGGAGGAGCAGCATTTTCTCCAGATACCGCATCAGCTCGGAGCCAAGTTCCTGCTCTTTGCGTTCATACGCGTGACTGACTTGATGCTGAACGTCTTCAATGAGGGCGTCGCGGCCGACATCCTTGAAGTGTTCGGCAACAGTGCCTCGGCCTTGCGTGATATCCAGCGCAAATTGCCCTTCCAGGGCTTCGCCGAGACCGTTGTAGTCCCATTCTTCCTGGTACTGCTCGGCGGAGCAGTAGGTGTCGACGAACGCCTGCACGACCTCCTTGATCATGTCGTGAATCTCTTGCTGGATCTGTTCGCCGGCCAGCACGGCGTGGCGGTGCTGGTAGATCACTTCGCGCTGCTTGTTCATGACGTCGTCGTATTCGAGGAGCTGTTTGCGGATTTCGAAGTTATGCGCCTCGACTTTTTTCTGTGCGTTGGCAATGGCGCGGGTGACCATGCCATGTTCGATCGGCACGCCCTCTTCCATGCCCAACTTGAGCATCAATTGGGAGACGCGCTCGGAGGCGAAAATGCGCATGAGATCGTCTTCGAGCGACAGATAGAAGCGCGAAGACCCAGGATCGCCTTGACGGCCTGCGCGGCCACGCAACTGGTTGTCGATGCGCCGGCTTTCGTGCCGCTCGGTCCCAAGAATATGCAGCCCTCCGGCGGCGATCACTTCTTGTTTGTCCTTCTCGCATTCGGCTTTGATCTCTTCGAAAATTTCCAACTTGCGGGCATCCGCCAACGTTTCGTCCTGGTATAGGATTCGTTTGAAGAGAAAATCCGGGTTGCCGCCGAGCAGAATGTCGGTCCCGCGACCAGCCATGTTGGTGGCGATGGTCACCGCGCCTTTGCGTCCGGCTTGGGCGATAATCTCCGCTTCTTTCTCGTGAAACTTGGCATTCAACACGTTGTGCTTGATGCCGTTGCGGCTTAAGTACCCCGCCAGTCGCTCGGACTTTTCGATGGAAATCGTCCCTACCAGGACCGGCTGTCCCCGCTCATGACAGTCCTTGATCTCTTCCACGATGGCCGTAAATTTCTCTTTTTCCGTGCGGAAGACGACATCCGCATAATCCTTGCGGACCATGGCACGATTCGTCGGGACCACGTTGACGTCCAGATTATAGATCTTGGCGAATTCTCCGGCTTCCGTGTCGGCCGTTCCGGTCATGCCCGCCAGTTTCTTGTACATGCGGAAATAGTTCTGGAAGGTCACCGAGGCCAGGGTCTGGTTCTCGTTGGCGATTTTCACGCCTTCTTTGGCTTCCACCGCCTGGTGCAATCCATCGCTCCAGCGGCGCCCCGGCATCAATCGGCCGGTGAATTCATCGACGATCAGGACTTCGCCGTCCTTCACGACGTAGTCGACATCGCGCTTGTAGAGGGCATAGGCCTGTAACGCCTTCACGACGTGGTGCACGAGATCCATGTGCTGCAGATCGTAGAGGTTGTCCACGCCCAGCAGCTTTTCGACGCGGACGTTGCCTTCCTCCGTGAGCGAGGCGGTCTTGGTCTTCTCTTCGATCGTGTAGTCCTGTTCCGGTTTGAGCTGAGGGATGATGGCGTTGATGCGGTAGTAGAGATCGGTCGTTTGATCGGTCGGGCCTGAAATGATCAACGGCGTCCGCGCTTCGTCGATCAGGATGCTGTCGACTTCGTCCACGATGGCGAAATTGAGGGGGCGCTGGACGCACTGGCTCAGGTCGCTGACAATCAGGTTGTCACGCAGATAATCGAAGCCGTATTCATTGTTGGTGCCGTAGGTGATTTCAGCGCGATAGGCCTCATGCCGGCTGCAAGGCCTGAGGTGCTGCAGCCGTTTGTCGGCCGCTTCATAGGTCGGATCGTAGAGAAACGACGCGTCATGCTGGATGATGCCGACGGAAAGACCGAGGGCATGGTAGAGCTGGGCCATCCATTGCGCATCGCGTTTGGCCAGATAGTCGTTGACGGTGACGAGATGGACGCCCTTTCCTTCCAGCGCGTTCAGATATAGCGGAAGAGTCGCGACTAGGGTTTTGCCCTCACCGGTCTTCATTTCGGAGATCCGGCCCTTATGCAAAATCATGCCGCCGATCAACTGCACGTCGAAGTGCCGCATGTTCAGGCGGCGGCGGGACATTTCGCGGCACACGGCGAAGGCTTCGGGCAGGATGTCGTCCAGCGTTTCTCCGGCTTCGAGACGCTTCTTGAATTCCTGCGTCTTGTCGGCCAACCCCTGATCAGATAGCGGCGTTAGGCTTGATTCGAGTCCGTTGACGCGCTCGACGATCGGGCGTAATGCCTTGATCTCACGGTCGTTTTTGCTTCCGAATACAATGTTCAATACTTGTGTCAGCATTCAAACGCACCTTCATTCCTACGAGCGTAGCTCCGCAATGGAGCATCGGCCCGGCGGCGGAGTATACAGGAATCCATAGGGGAATCCTACCGAAACAGCGGCCACGGTCTCAACTCCTCCGCAGTCAAGGCGGCGCAAGGCCTTCTCATTGCTTTCATGTGCCCTGCCGTCTATAGTGGGGCTGTCATGTGCCGGCCTGTTCAGCGAAGGCCACCCACGAACTCTATTGCGGATGTCGATGCGGCGTGCAGCCAGTCTCTCGCGGATTCTTCTCCTCAGCCTCTCGCTCCTTTGCTTGGTTTGTGTCCTCTCAACATCTGAGTCGCCGGCTGCTCCGGCGCCATCGTCAGAGTCGGCCCGGCGAAGCTACGAACGAGGAGTGACCCTCTTTCGCGAGGGCAATGCCGACGGCGCCATCGAGGCCTTGAAAAAGGCGATCGCGCAAAATTCCCGACTGGCCGAGGCCTATCACGTATTGGGATTGGTCTATTTCCAGAGCAAACGGAATCCCGATGAAGCGATTCACGCGTTCAAACAATCGCTGAAGCTGATTCCGCCGTCGGCGGAGATCCTCAACGATCTGGCCGATGTGTACCTTGCGCAGGGACGCAGCAGCGAGGCCGAAGGCGTCTTGCGGCAGGTCCTGAATATCGCGCCGGGCAACGAAGAGGCCCATATGGATCTGGCGCGCATCTATGAAGAGCGGCACGATCGCCCCAATGCCGTCAAAATGTATCAATCTCTCCTGCGTGTGCGGCCCGACCATGCGGAGGCCTTGTACCATCTGGCCAACCTCTATGATAGTCAGGGTGATCTCAAGATGGCCCGCGAACAACTGTCTCGTCTCACGCAAGCGAATCCCCGGCACGCCGATGCCTGGTATCTGCTCGGGCGTCTGGCTGAGCGGGGCAACGACCTGCATGCGGCGGCGGCGGCCTTTAAAGAAGCCATTGCCGTCAAGCCGGACCTGGTCGACGCCCATTACAATCTGGGCTTCGTCTTCCGAAGCCAGGGGCTCTTGGCAGAAGCCGAGCGCGAGTTTCTGGAGGTGATCCGATATCGCCCCGAATATGCGGAGGCTCATTTGAATCTGGGCATGGTCTATACCAATCTGAATCGATTGGATGAGGCGGAAAAGGAGCATGAGCAGGCCGTCGCCCTCAAGCCCAATTCGGCGGAGGCCCATTACAATCTCGGGGTGTTTTACGAACTCCACCGCAAGGATATGGGCAGGGCCTTGGCGCAATATCGGCGCTACCGGGACCTCGGGGGGCGGGATGAACGGGTGGAACGCATCATCGGGGTGGGCGGACCATAATCAGCAGGATTGACTGTGTTGACGTTTCCCCGATCACTTTGTTAATCTGCCCAGCGGATCACTCGGTTGGTTTGCTATGCGAAGTTCGTTCTTGAGAAGCATCGTGTGGATCGTGGCCTGTGCCGTCGTGGTCCTATTGGCCATGACGACCGGCAGCGCAGTGGCGCATGAACTCCAACATGCGGCGCACCACCACGCCGGCATGCATGGATCCGGCATTTGTGCCTGGATGTGCGCGACCGCCGGCACGCACGTCGCCACCCCCGTCCATTCGACACCTCTGTTTGCGCTCGTCGGTCTTCTTAC
>JAJONL010000147.1 GCA_021323395.1 Nitrospira sp. | reverse complement strand
CGATCGTGGGCTCCACGATCCCGATCGGACGCAGGTCGCGGCAGGGCTGGTCCACGGTATCCGACACACCGGGCTGACCTGCCTGCCCTGGACGAAGGACCTGCAGCAATGGCGGCAACGGGTCGCGTTCCTCCATTGCGTCGATCCCGCCTGGCCGAATCTTTCAGATGAGGCGCTCGAAAAAGATCTCGAGCAGTGGTTGGGTCCCTATCTGGAAGGCCTGATGACGCTCGCGCAGGTTCGCCGCATCGATCTCCGACCAGCCCTCGAAACCGCCGCATCGATCTCCGACCAGCCCTCGAAACCCTGCTCACGTGGCAACAACGGCAGGAGTTGGATCGCCTCATGCCCACCCATCTCACCGTGCCGAGCGGGTCCCATGTGCGGCTGGACTACGAGCAGGGTGAGACGCCGGTGCTGGCGGTGCGGCTGCAGGAAATGTTCGGCTGTCAGGAAACGCCACGGATTGCCGGCGGTAAGGTGCCGGTCATTATCCATCTGCTTTCGCCGGCTGGACGACCGGTACAGGTCACGAAGGACCTGGCGAGTTTCTGGCGCACAACCTACCAAGAGGTGAAGAAAGAACTCCGCGGCCGTTACCCTCGACACCACTGGCCTGATGATCCCCTCACGGCACCACCGACCAATCGGACGAAACGCCGGCCATAAGGAGACGCGGCGCGGAGACCACAGCGTCGATGACTGCGCAGCCTGCGCCCCCACCTTTCAGTCACCGATTGTGCGAAACATTACTTGTTGCCCCCTCCATGGCTCATTAGAAGGCAATCAGCAGAAACATCGAAACGGACGCTGCACGTCTTGACCGCTCCTCGTCAAGTGCTACTCTTGGTGATGGCAGTCGCGAATCGCAACTCCCTCCGACGGTGGCGGTCTCTATGATGGCATTCCAACGATTTCGACCTTCCGGCAGCGATACGACATGGCGACCTCATCCAGGCCGCTCTCCAGCCTCACACACCTCAACGGCCACATGAGCCAACAGCGCCAACAGTACCGCATACCGATCGATCGCAGCGGACATCTCACGCGTCGCGGGAAGGTCAGCGTCTGCCATATCTCAGACGTGACGGAACAAGGCTTTCAACTGCAGACGGATTTGCCTCTGGTGACAGGGGACGTCGTTCGCCTCACGTGCGCGCTCGAAAGTCAGGAAGAGATCGAGTGCGGCGTCGCGGTGACCCATGCGCGCCCGCCCCTGTTCGGAAGCCGCATCGTAGATATCTCACCGGACCATCAGGAGCGGCTCTCGCGTTTCATTGAGCGTCTGCTCACATTGACTATGATGGGACTGTCATGACGCCGGCGGAGTCCGATCGCTCCCTGAGTATGCGCGGATCTCGCCCGCCGGGTCAGTGGGTGCCGACCCTCTGCCTGCTCGGCGTCGTGATGCTCCTGAGTTCCATCACTCCCGCCATCAAATACACGCTCCAGCACAGCCCCGTTGATTTCCTCGAGTTGGCGTCTTTTCGTATCGTGATCGGATTCCTGTTTCTCGCCGGGATCACCGCCTGGGTTGACCTCCGGGGCCTGCGAGCGCTGACGGGTCCGCATCTTCTTCAACTCACCCTGCTGGGCATGCTGGGTGTCGGCGCATACCCAGTTGCCGCCTGGGGACTGGCGCATACGAGCGTCACTCACTTTGCAGTGATCTATAGTTTGCTCCCGACGTTCACGGCCCTCATCAGCATAGGCTGTGGTAAAGATCAAGCCACTGTCAGGAGCTTATGCGGTCTGCTCGTATCCTGGAGCGGCTGTCTGCTCGCGGTCACGGGCGGCCTGTCACTATCGGGAGTCGGTCTGGGATTCGGTGATGCGCTTGTCCTTCTCTTTACACTTATGATGTCCTGTTATCTCGTCCTGAGCCCGAACATCGTCAAACGACTCGGTGTCTGGACGTCGAACACGACTATGTTCGGCACAACGTCCCTCCTTATCTTGGCCGGAGAAGCCACCCGAGGCACGGCCCCTCCGACGAACCTCCCCTTCGGAGTCATCGGATTACTCATGTTCATCGGTACCGCCACCGCCGGGGTATTTCTGTTACGATCGCGTGCCTTGCAGTCGCTCACCCCGGCCATGGTGGGCGCCTATCATAACCTCATCCCCATCTGCACGATCGGTCTCGCCTACTTACTGCTGAGTGAAGCGATTACAATCTATACCCTCCTGGGCGCCACGGCCGTCGTGGCCGGAACTGAATTGGTACGGCGCAGTGCATTCCTGTCTGTCCAGACCGGCCGCAGCTAATCCTTCTTTCCATTCACTCGACGTGACACAATTGGGCATGCGGAGGAACCCGGTCACCTTCTGCCACCGCTGATGTCAGTGAGGGAAACGAATGGGCCTTGACGGCCTGCATGCGGAAGCTGCTTGCTCGCGATGCTCAATACCCTGCTCAGCCGAAATACCTTGCCGCCTGCGATTCATCGTAAGGACGGTGCCGCCCTTTCGGTCTTTGGTTTCTAGAGAGACCTCAGCTGAGCGGAAAGACTGGATGGCGCGCTCGTCCGAGGAATGCCGCTAACTGGCGACATATTGTCGGAGGAGTTCTTCAACGGGAATCCCCTCCTCGTCGGCATTGAGGACCGTGAGAATTTCCATGGCTGAATCGCCGGTCGCTAATTCCGACAAATTGACGGATTTGGGATCTTTCATCGGGCTTCGATCGGGCGCATGGGTGAGCAGAACAATCGGATGCAGAATATCGGACGCATTGAAGCGGACTATGATGCCACGATGTCCGGTGTTCAACTTGACCACGCTGTATAGAGGAAAGATTCCGACCAAGGAGATGAGCTGCGACACGATCTGCACGTCGAACCGGCCTCCTTGCGCCTGAAGAAACAACTGTTGCAAGGCCTCTCTCGCTGCCAGTGGCCGCCGGCCGCCCTGTCCTGACAACAGCTCATCATAGCGATCAACCGTATTGAGCACGCGGGAGGCCTGGGCCAGCTGTTTCTGATCCGGATCGTCGCCAGTCGCAGGCGGAAGATGGTGGCCTTCGACGAGTCGCCGTACTTCTCCGGTAATGCCTACATTGGTTTTCAAAATGTCCACGCTGATGGCTACATGCGCGTCGAACTCGCGCTGTTCTTGAGGCGGTAATGGTTGCGAGGGTTTCACCAGACGTTTCGGCAAATGCAAAAGACCTACATCGTGCAATAACGCGGCTTCGGATAGATATTGGAGCCACCGGTGATCGTAGCCTAAGGAGCGCCCGAGGGCCACGGATAAGGTGGACACGGCCACGGCATGGTCATACAGCTGGGGATCGAAATCGCGGGTTTGAATGAGAGCGATCAGGGCCACATCTTGTTCGAGCGTGCGAGCCAGCATCTTTTCAGAGATCTGCTTCACCTCTTGGACGGGAACACCGCCGGTTGTTTGGATGGATTGAAGGATGCTGTGCACGGAGCGCAGCATCGCCTGGCGAAGGCGGCGAGCCTCGGAAAATTCCGCCGCCAGCGACATGTCGTTCACCCGGGTTGAGACAGGCGGTGAGGGATTGTTTTCGGCGACTTCAGGGCACGGGGCGGGCGGGGCATGGGAGGGATCAACATCGGAGGGAGGCGCCACATCCGTTCCCCTGTCGAGGTCGATCTCAACATATCGAACGTCGGCGCGCTTGAGCTTGTCGATCTGCCCATGGTGCTTGATGAGGAAGGTCGGAGCAAGGAAGGGGGTCTGCAACCAGGATTTGTCGCATCCGACCACATACATGCCTATCTGGAGTGTCTCGATAGTAATGCGTTTCGTAGCCATACGTGTCCTCTTTTTGGCTCGTTGTGGTATCGGCATGATCAGGATAAAAGTTGATATCTAATGGGGTCAGGTCTTGCAATCAAACATCACAACCCCGTAGACTCCCAGATATGGCTCGTCCCCTTCGTCTTGAATTTCCCGGCGCGGTCTATCATGTCACGAGTCGCGGCAATGCCCGACAAAACATTGTGAGCGACAATCGAGACCGGTCTCAGTTTCTCTCCTTACTCGCCCATGTCATAGATCGCTACGGATGGCTATGTCATGCCTACTGCCTGATGGACAACCACTACCATCTACTCATTGAAACGCCGAAACCGAACCTGTCCCTCGGTATGCGCCAACTGAACGGCCGATATACGCAGACATATAACCGCCGACATGCCCGGGTGGGACATCTCTTTCAAGGACGCTTCACTGCGATTCTGGTCGAAAAGGAGACACATTTATTGGAACTTTGCCGGTATGTGGTGTTGAATCCGGTGGGAGCCAAGCTCGTACTACATCCTCGACATTGGGCTTGGAGCAGCTATCGAGCGACGGTCGGGGAGATGAAAGCCCCGGACTGGCTGACGACCGACTGGATCCTGGGGCAGTTTGGGATGCGGGCAAGGTCGGCGCGTGAGCGCTACCGAACGTTTGTGACCGAAAGACAGAACACCCTGCGGCCATGGGACCAACTCACGGGGCAGATTTATCTAGGCACCGCAGAGTTTGTAGCGAAGCATCAGCCGAATCGAATAATCAGGGACATTCCCCGTCGGCAAACACAGGCGTTCCGGCCTTCGCTGCATGAGCTGTTTCAAGCACAAGAAGAGACGACACAACTTATCCACAGGGCCTACCGACAATATGGGTACCGCCTTGCCGAGATTGCCGATCAATTAGGTGTCCACGTGACCACCGTCAGCCGCCGGTTGAATCAGGCAGAGAAGGCAAACGCGTGATTGCAAGACCTGACCCCATCAAAGTCAGAGTCACGATAGATCGCCTGTTGTCTAAACTAGGTCTCGCCAGCCGCAGCACCGCGCAGGGGTGGATCCGCGCCGGAAGAGTCCGCATCAACCACCGCATCGTCCGCTTTCCCGGCACCTGGGTCTCATGGCCTGGCGATAATCTGTCGCTCGATGGAAAGCCGGTGGAGGAACCCGGCAAGCGGTTCATCATCTTTCACAAACCGAAAGGCCTGGTCACGACGAGCCAGGACGAGAAGGGCCGGAAGACGATTTTCGATGTACTGCCTCAAGAGCTGCGGGGACTCCATGCGGTCGGACGGCTGGATCAGGCCACCAGCGGGCTGCTTCTTCTGACCAACGACTCCACCCTTTCAAGCTTTCTCACCGATCCGAAACAACGAGTGCCTCGGCTGTATCTGGTGACCGTGCGCGGTGAGGTGACCGACGAAGGGCGACAGGCGGCCATCGCCGGCCTCATTGATCAAGGCGAGCGTTTACATTGTGAGAGCATGACCATCCAGAAACGCTCCGGCCGAGAGTCCCATTTGGAGGTGACACTGACGGAGGGCAGGAACCGCGAGATCAGGCGACTCTTCAAATCGCTGGGGCATGAGGTGACCAGGCTGCGGCGCATTCAATACGGGCCCTTCACCCTCGGGGATCTGGAACC
>JAJONL010000038.1 GCA_021323395.1 Nitrospira sp. | reverse complement strand
TGTCCCCGAATTCGTTCCCATTGTTGGTCGCGCAAGCGCAGCATGCGGGCACATTGTAGGTGGTTGTTTTCATCGAGACAACCATTTTGAGATAGGTTCTAGAATCCTCGACGAGGGGCCGGGCCAGGGGAAACACCTTCGTCTCTAAGGGCTCCCGCTCGATTCATGGCTTGACTCGCCCATCCTGCGCGAGCTCGTCCTGCCGATAGCATTGCAATAGCTCGCGAAACTGATGCATTACCGGGAACCCTCTCACGACATTGACTTATAGTACGTTAAGACAGAGGAGGGTACATCAGCTTCGTTTCGAGCAGCCCAACTATACCGCCTGACAGTTCGCTTTGAGCCGATTCTCAAGTGCTCAAGACGAACGTTGTGAGCTTTTCCTATGCGATGAAACGAGTGATCGAACACCGTATAACCGTTCCCGAGTGTTCGGGGCGAAGAGTTCACCCACCAAGCTGTGGGCAGTCATGGTGAGAACAGGAGAGAGTAACGGTCGGCCGCCCATCCTATCAGAATAGGCGCGAATCTAATGACTGGTTCACCAGGTCACGGGACTGAGGCGATGGAAGCCGAAGGAACACCTTATCGAGCCTCAACTATATTGATCTTCCGTGTAGACCTGCTTGATAGACCAAAACACCGCCTCCTTCAACTTCTTGATTTGGGGATCAGGCGGATCTCTTCTGATCTTTTGTAGCTTCCGATCGAGCGCAAAAAGGGGCTCAACCGAACGCCGATCCGGCACCCGCCCCAGCGCCCACGCAATCTCAGTTTGAACATTGATGTCGATATCTGGAGCATCCAGCATTTCAAGCAGCGGGGGAACCACCGTTGGGTCACTATGGATATTACCCAGATCACCCAATCCCTTTGCCGCAGCCGCCTGCAATTCTGGCTGTTTCGAGGTCCTGAGAATATCGACGAGAACCGGGATCCCTTCCTTTCCCATATTACCCAGTGCCACTGCTGCCTGTTTGGCCAGATCCTTATCTTTCAGTGCCTCCTTGAGACGCGGCAATGCTTCATCTGCCACCATTTCGCCCAACAATGAGATGACCTTCAGCTTCTGAAGCTGAGAGACTTCCGGCGAGTCCATTAATTTCAACAGCCGGTCCGGCTGACCCCACTCAGCCGTCAGGAGGAGGGGAAACTGATATTTTTCCAAGGCATCACGTAATGCACTTATCGCATAAGAGCCCGGTTCGCCGCCCTGCGCCGATTGAGAAGCCTGGACCGCATCCTCAAAATCCGTTCGAACTTCTTTCTGCCACTTGACCTTCATCCCTCCCAAGTCGTAATTCAGCTGACAGGCTGGTCCCTTCCATAAACGGGAGGGGGCATCGGGCAAGTCATTGTCTCCACCGGCAGATGCGGTTCCTTCCCACGTTTTGCGTTGTTCACACTTCACCCTCAGAAGTACATCGTGAGGGGCGCCGGAATCCGCTGTCACCGCATAGCCCAGTTCACCCATGCGGCGCATCACAACTTCCCTAATGCCATCGGCATTGCCCGCGCCTTTGTCGGTCAGGACAATCGCATCAATATACACGGTTTGAATTCCTGCCAATCGAGCTTTCTGTTCCTGCGTGAAATAATCCCGATAGGCTGACGCCGAGGAACACATTCCGAGGACGAGAATGAGAGAGGTTGCTAAGGTAGTCGAAGCATTCTGCTTCATCGAGGGATCCTCCTTCACAAAGAAAGATTTTGATAGGGAGGTGGCAGAGAGAATCGATCAATCATTATACCCCGCATCGCCGAATGGTACTAGCAAAGGAGAGCCAGTGGCTCGGGATTCGTTCGATACGATAAGCTCAATCGATCTTCTATATTCAAACCTAACAAAAATTAGCTGAATCACGGCGGCTTTTACCAGCTGCACATTCGCGGCTGAAGATAAGAAGGTCCGTAAGGGCATGACCTGCTATTACATCAATCACGCATGCACAGCACGGAAGAACCCTCTTCCCTCCTGGCGAATTGCACAAGCCTTCTGAGAAGGGTAAAACTGATGCGCCCAACCTGCGTATGGGTTGACAGGTAGACTCGATGGACGGTACAAAAAGGTCATATTTGACGGGTCTTTCCACCAGCAGGCACCTTCCGCATGCAGCAGCCGTAGGCAACGCGGTGTCAGCGTCGCGCGAGAGTGGCGGAACTGGCAGACGCGCGGGTCTTAGGAGCCCGTGGGTAACCGTGGGGGTTCAAGTCCCCCCTCTCGCACCATTATTTAAAGTATTTAGAGACCCTGCGTGCCGCCCACAATTTTACGTATTCGGAGGACTCGAATAGGCTTATGAAATTGGAAATGACCGAACTCGGCCCCATGAAACGGGCTCTTAAAATTGAAGTTCCGGCAGAGGAAGTGAACTCGCGCTTTAGCCGGGCTTATTCCGAATTGAACCGGCAGGTTCATATCCCAGGCTTTCGAGCGGGAAAAGCTCCGCTACAGTTATTGGAAAAACGCTATGCAAAGACCGTCGAAGAAGACGTCATTCGCGCCTTGGTGCCTGATTATTACGATCGAGCCATCCGTCAGGCGGGAATCGTGCCTGTACTGGTAGAGATTCCACCGCTGGAACGAGTCAAGGTTAAAAAGGATACACCCTTCAGTTTTACCGCTACAGTCGAAATCAAGCCGACGATCGAACTGAGGGATTACAAAGCGCCCAATCCCATTTCCCTCAAACAAGATCACCGCACCGTAACGGACGAACAAGTTGACAAGGCCATTGAGGTGCTCCGCGAGCAGATGGCCCAGCTGCACCCTGCTTCGACAGGGACGACCTTGTCCGAAGGTGACTATGCCGTGGTCAATGTTGCAGGATCCTTGGACGGGACCGCTCTCGAAGGAACCACGAAAGAAGGGCATCTACATAAGATGGGATCGCACGCCTCCGTTTTGGGCATCGACATCGAAACTCATCTTGTCGGTAAGAAGGAGGGAGAGACAATGACCATCCTCCAAGCCTATCCCGCGACTCATCCAGATGCACGAGTCGCCGGCAAAACCGTCACGTTCCGTTGTACCATTCAGTCGGTCAAGCGAAAGCAACTTCCGGCGCTGGACGACGAATTTGCAAAGGACTGCGGTCCCTACCAATCTTTACAGGAGATTCGAGAGAAGCTCCGTACTGAAATGGAACGAGCCCTCAAGAAGGATGTCGAAGACTCGTATAAGGACACTATTTTAAAACGATTGGCGGAAACCCATCACTTTGATCTTCCGGGAACGCTGGTTGAGCGAGAGCTGTCGGCTATGGTTCGGCAACAGCTGCAAGCGCGTCAGCACAAAACCAAGGACAATGTTGAAGCCTCGTCAGCCGGCTCACGGACAGACGACATTACCAAACTCCAGGACGAGTACCGGCCTGAGGCCGAACGTCGAGTCAAGGTTGGATTAATCCTCGAAGCACTGGCGGCGAAAGAAGGCATTTCCGTCACCAACGAAGATCTGACGAACGAAATCGCGAGACTTGCCGCAGAAGTCAAGATCTCGGCCGACGAGGTTCGGCGCATGATTCAAGCGGGAGGAAAAGAAACGCTCGATGATCTTCAGGCGAGAATTCTGGCCGACAAAGCATTAGATTTCGTTTATCGTCATGCCATGATCCAGGGCTAATGATGTTAGCCGTGCCAACGGGTTGTTCATTGAAGGGCGACGAAGGCGACCAATTCTCCAGCCACGCAAGTATGGTAAACTAAAGAGTTTCTACTCGCAGAGCCTCTAGCGGAAAGGATTCAGCTGAATGTTAGTTCCGATTGTCATCGAACAAACCAACCGCGGTGAACGTGCCTATGACATTTACTCTCGCCTTCTTAAAGACCGCATCATCTTTCTCGGCGCACCCATCGATGACATCTTCGCGAACTTGATTATCGCGCAGCTGCTGTTTCTCGAAGCCGAGGATCCTGAGAAGGACATCAACCTGTATATCAATTCTCCAGGTGGAAGCGTCACTGCTGGCCTGGGTATCTACGACACGATGCAATACGTCAAGCCCGCGATCAACACCATTTGTTTGGGTCAAGCGGCCAGCATGGGCGCATTCCTCCTGACCGCCGGCACGAAGGGCAAACGTTATGCGTTACCCAATGCTCGCGTCATGATCCATCAGCCGATGGGCGGCTTCCAAGGCCAAGCAACTGAAATCGATATTCATGCACGAGAGATATTAAAAATTCGTGAGCGACTCAACGAAATCATGGCCAAACACACGGGACAGCCTCTCGACAAGATCGCGCAAGATACCGAACGAGACTATTTCATGTCGAGTGAGGAATCCAAGCGTTATGGATTGATCGATGAAGTCATTACACGCCCTCTGAAAAGCCTTAAACCTCTAGGCTCGACAGATTCAGGTAAAGAGGGCGGGAAGAGCTAGTTGACCTTGGTGTACAGGAGGCGGCATGGCTAAGCAAGAAAAGATTGATCGGCATCTGCGCTGTTCATTCTGCGGAAAAAGCCGGGATGAAGTCCGGAAGCTGATCGCAGGCCCAACGGTCTATATTTGCGACGAGTGTGTCAATCTCTGCAATGACATCATTGCGGAGGACTGGGAGGAGGCAAAAGAGGAGATATCCTCCAAGCTCAAGAAGCCAGCCGAAATAAAACACCACCTTGATCAATATGTGGTGGGGCAGGATCGAGCGAAGCGAATTCTGTCCGTCGCCGTTCACAATCACTATAAACGCATCTCTGCCAAGGATAAGGACGTTGACGACGTCGAACTTCAAAAAGGCAATATCCTGGTTATCGGCCCCACCGGCACAGGCAAGACCCTCCTGGCTCAAACCCTCGCCAAATTTCTTGATGTGCCCTTCACCTTGGCCGACGCCACGACGCTCACAGAAGCCGGTTATGTCGGCGAAGATGTTGAGAATATCATCCTCAAGCTGCTCCAGGCCGCTGACTACGACGTCGAGCGTGCGGAACGCGGGATCGTGTACATCGATGAAATCGACAAGATCAGCAGAAAAAGTGATAGCCCCTCGATCACCAGAGACGTTTCTGGTGAGGGCGTCCAGCAGGCTCTCCTCAAACTCATAGAGGGAACGGTTGCCAATGTCCCTCCTCAAGGCGGGCGTAAGCACCCGCATCAGGAATTCATTCAGGTGAATACCTCGAATATTTTGTTCATCTGCGGCGGCGCATTTGTGGGACTCGAACACATTATCGAGCAGCGCATGAACAAACGGTCGATGGGGTTTGGCGCTGATGTTCGTGGCCGGAACGATATTCGCCTGGGGGAACTGCTTCCGCATGTTCAGCCGGAAGACCTACTGAAGTATGGCCTGATTCCTGAATTTATCGGTCGGCTGCCAGTGGTCGCCACGCTGGACGAACTCGATGAGGAGGCGTTGATTCGTATTCTCACCGAGCCGAGAAATGCCCTTACGAAACAATATGAAAAACTGCTCTCCTTTGAAAAGGTAAAATTGCGATTTACCGATGCTGCGCTGAGCGCCATTGCACGCAAAGCCTTTACGCAAAAAACCGGTGCTCGGGGGTTACGTTCTATCCTTGAGGAGGCCATGCTCGACGTGATGTACGACGCGCCTTCTCAAAAGCAGATTAAAGAAGTCGTAATCACCGAGGACGCAATCAGTGGCAAGCATGCTCCCATTCGCATCTTCGAGCAAGACAAGGACGTGAAAAGCGCATAGCCTGTTCAAGTTTTCCACACCAACACGAGGGGCTTCCGCCCCTCGTCTCCTGGCGACAGACGGTTCTCTCCCTCTCCCCCGGTTCGAACCATCCCGAACGCATGTTTTTTATCGACAAGCCGATTGTGTGAGGTATACTTGAGGAAAGCTACTGACTTCCTAAAGGCCATCGCGCTAAGGACAGCACGTGTGAAATTTTCAGTAGTATCCAGCACGAGACATAAAGGCAAGACTCTTGAGGTCGATCCCGCCAAGGAGACAATCACCCTGGTCGGCATCAATGGCGATCCCATGGGAAGCTTGTCGTGGGACTTTCTCGTCGACCAGATCCTTACCTATCGGAAGCCCCAGCAGCCTCGTGAAGCTCGCTCAGAACCGCGCATCTCTCTGTCCATACGGGTCAAGTATACGACTCCAGAAGGCACTCATTTCGAGAGTCGCGCCGGCGGGATAGGCGGGGGAGGCCTGTTCATTGAAAGTTTTGCGCCGCTGCCTGTCGGAACCAAACTCACCATGGAATTCACATTGCCCGAAAATCCGGGCGAATGGTTGTCGGCAAAAGGAGGCGTAGCCTGGGTATGCCCCAAAGCCGATCAATACACATTCAGCCCCGGAATGGGCGTCCGATTCACTGATATCGATTCGGAAACTCGGAGCCGAGTACTAAGCTTAGTTCATTCGGTCAAAGGTATTCCGCAGAATGATCCGTTATCGTCGATCACACACAAACCTGCGATCTGAGTGTAGAGGTTGAGCCCGCAATGAAATTTCCTGTCACTGCCACACGCGAGCACCAGGGCAAGATCCTGGGCGTTGATTGCGATCAGGAAACCTTGTCTCTCTTTGACGATAAAGGCCGGCGTCTCGGGATACTGAGCTGGGGTACTCTCATAGAGCATATCCTTTCGGTTGATGAAGACGTCCGCTTCGCACACAGCCGTATGCATCCGCGAGCCCCACTCGCAATTAAAGTCCATTGCACTACTTCGGAAGGGAAACACTTCGACAGTCTAACCGGTGGAGTCGGCGGAGGAGGACTCTTTATCGAAAGCAGCACCCCCCTCCCACCAGGAACCGAGTTGAAAGTGGAATTCGCTCTGCCCGATCGACCGGGAGACAAATTCGGGGCTCGCGCAAAGGTCGCTTGGACACGTTCAAAACCTGAGCGCTATCTGTTGTTTCCTGGAATGGGGATTCAGTTCATCGACATCGACCAACATGCGCAGCAGCGACTCATCGACTTAGTTGAGTCCCTGAACCGGACTCGTGCGACTGCCTGATTTGTCGAATGGCCCAACGCGCCCACTCACGAACTGCCGCTTCTGCATCTGTTCCCGCAATCTTCCCCAACTCGCTTGTAACAGAGTCATCGCCGATTTTACCCAGTCGAAATGCCGCCTCGGACCGTACACCTGCGGCCGCATCCGTCTGCAATAGCGCCAGTAGATGAGGGACCGCCCTCACATCTCCCGTTTCTCCCAACACCGCAGCAACTCCCTGGCGAATCTCTGAATTCGTCTCGTGAAGAGCCCTCACAAGTTCGTTCGAAAACGAGACTGTATCGAGTCCAAGCAGGGCTCGGCTTGCGGCCAGGCGACCGTCATCGTCTGACTGTCGAAGCTTAGCGCCAATCTGCGCTTGAGAAACCGGCAAGAGTTCGATCTCGCCCAACGCCAGCGCGGCAGCCCTCCGCACCACTTCCGCCGGATCGGATAAAGACTCAACGAGCGCCGGCCCGCTTTCTCTATCACCTAAACGGCCCAACGAGAGGGCCGCTGCTGCACGCACACGAGCCTCCCGGTCATGCAATGCCGAAACCAGTCCGGCCTTCGAAGACTGACGTCCGATCTTTCCCAACGCCTCTGCTGCAGTGCGCCGCATGTCCGGATCAGGATCCGTCAGCAATTCAACGAGGCGCGCCGAAACTATATCCGGATCTGCCGGGGGTACGTCGAGATAACATCCTGCCACGATGGAGCAGACCAATAACCAGAAACTCAGATG
The DNA here is from genome assembly GCA_021323395.1 of Nitrospira sp. GTDB lineage: Bacteria > Nitrospirota > Nitrospiria > Nitrospirales > Nitrospiraceae > Nitrospira_A. The sequence continues at coordinate 11,903 of JAJONL010000038.1, read as the reverse complement.
GAGGAGGGAGGACGACACGACGGGACAAAGCCTGGACTGAACCACTGAATTTGAATTCGTTTTAAGCTGGTTTTGAAGAGGGATCCTCATCCAGCACGGGCGCTTGCTTGGCTGCTTCAATGGACTGCTCCAACTCTTTTTGCGCCGAATCCATCTCCGCCCGAATCGTGCGCATTTCAGGGTCCACGGAGCTTCGAACATCAGCCACCGCCTGGCGGAAGGTGCGCACCGCATCCCCAAGACCCTCTCCCAATCCCTGCATATCATTCGGCGACAACCCTGCAGGCTGGGGCTGTGCAGCCTTGGCACGCAGGGCTGCTTGGGCGGCCTGCACTCGAGCCACGGCCTCTTTATTGACGATGGCAGAAGGTCGTTTTGCTACAGGCTTACTCTGAGCACCAGCCGGAAGCGGTGGATACTGCGTGCGCATGGCCGGCGCAGGAGCTGTCATTCGGTCTTCCATTGTTGGCGGTTGATGGCTCTGTGCAACCGCTGACCCCGCTGCCGCCTGCCCCGGCGTCACGGTCGCGACCCGAGGCTTGGCCTGTTGGGTGGTTTGAGGACCTTGCGGTCCTGCAGCTGCCATAAGGGCGGCAGTCGTACCGGGAGTTAATTCAGGACCGGGTGTATAGGGAGCCGAGACTTGAGGCGTGGCTGGAACCGCCGCAGCTGTGGCTGGTGAGCCTGTCTGAGCCAGCTCTCCCACCTGCTGCGCTTGAGATGGAGCTGACGCAGCAGGAGGCTCGGCCTGTTCGGCAGTGCCTTCGGAAGGGGGAATATCATTGACTTCCTTTTTAAATCCCTTGAGAGCCTTGCCGACACCTTCACCGATCTGCGGAAGCTTTCCAGCCCCAAAAATAATCAGCACGATGACCAGGATGATAATCATTTCGGAAAATCCCATGGTGCCAAACATATTCGATGTCCTTCCTCGGCAAATAGGGGATCAACCTAGCGCCAGAGATCCGCGCTCGCCATCACATCTCTCACGATAGCTGCCCGACGCAAAAGGTGTCAAGAAAGGCCGACGACAGAGAGGCCACCTCAAAGTCGACAGCCATTCACCTACATGTGGGGAGCGACAATGGGAATGATCTCTGTTTGGACCGGTTGTCCGTGTACCACCGCATCATGGGAGGAGAGATAAACGTCCAACTCGCTTCGGATACCGAACTCTTCCGGCAAGTAAATCCCCGGCTCGATCGAGAAACAGGTACCAGGCAGCAATCGACGAGCATCCTGCGTTTCCAGGTTATCGATGTTGGCGCCGTTACCATGCACCTCTTCACCGATCGAATGCCCCGTTCTATGCACAAAATATTTCCCGTACCCCGCATCCTGAATCACCTGCCGGCAGACATCGTCCACTTCCCATCCATAAGGGAATGCGCCGGCCTGAGCACGGCTTTGCACGAAGGTCACGGCAGCATCCCGAGCTTGCCGCACAATCTGAAAGACCTCCTGATGTCGTGCAGGCACAGACCGTCCGACAAAACCGGTCCAGGTAATATCCGCATAGACAGCTCCCCGGCCAGGTTGTTTAGCCCAGAGATCGATCAAGACCAAGTCACCCTGCTGGATAGGAGCGGAACCTTCCAGAGATGGCCCATAATGAGGATCGGCGCTATGGGCATTGACGGCGGCGATCGGCGGACTGGATGTCACCAGATCACGCGCCTGCATCCGTGAGAGAATAAATTGCTGAAGACCGTATTCAGTAAGGCGGCGCTCTGCGAGCGAGGTTCCTACCCATGCAAACGCCTCATCGACAATGGCCCGCAGTCCTTCGGCCGCTACGCGGTGAGACGCCAGTTGCATTTCATCCCACACCGCCTCGAACTGTTGCACCAAATCGGCGGACGTCACCACTTCAACCTGTAAACTGCGCACAAGGTCAATGGTGCCTGCATCCACGCGCGATAGATAGGGAATCGCGTTCATCGGCGAGTACTGCATCGCAATCCGCTTGGCGGATTGAAGGATGGCACCCAGAGACTGTTGCTGCTCTCGCCAGGAGACATACGATCGAGCTTCACCAGGTAAATCGTCGAGGACATGGGGTTCAATGCGATGTTGTAACTTAATAGGCGCACCCTGCGCGGGAATCCAATAGTACCAACGCCGCGTCACATGCAGCGATGGATCCAGCAGTAATACGCGGTAGGCAATGGGGTCGAGGTGGCGAAAATCATAAAACAACCATCCATCGAGCCCTGGCTGATCGCGAATGGCCTGCTGAATGCGAGAAACCCGTGCGCTGAACCGAGACGGCGCGTCCATGGCGGTCATCATAACGTCATTTCGAAATCGATACCACTGGACAATCATCCTATTCTCCCTCACTTCGCAGTGGTACAATGCCGCCTAACTCCTCATGACTAACTCCTCTTCATCGGATGTAACCCAGTACCGCGTCACCTTTTTTTTTGGACCGGAAGCCATCGACGATCGACCTGATCACATGCGATGTGTGTTCAATGTAAAGAAACGAAGCTGGAAAGGCGGCGTTCAAGTCGCCGTCGACGTCGCCCAGGACCACCTAAGGCGGGCTCGCGATCGGATGGACTATCAGGCCTGGCTCGGTCAGCTCTTGCAACGAGTCAAGCCGACGGACCATGAGGCGGTCACGCGCCGAGCTGATGACCTCTTCATTCAAGCCTTCTGCTCCTGTGCGCTCACCCTGGCCCTCCGTATAGGAGTTGAGCAAGAAAATCAGGCCATAGCCGCGGAGTCATTCCGTGTCGAACTGGACCGTATCATCGACGAACAGCCGGCGCAGTTGACCCAACAGATTCGCCTCGAACTCGATTTGGATGAGGCGCCTCACACTGGATTCCCGAGCGAGACACCCGTCGCGAAGCCGGAAGGGGTTTGAAAATGGGGGTGAATTTGTTATAACGACAAAGAAGCAAGTGCATTCGTGTACAGCTCATCGGCATTCATTTTTTTACACGAAATCGGAATTTCAGCACGAAGGAGGCACCCAACGTGAACGTCTCTGTCAATATGCTCTCCAAAAGACGACGCAGCCTCTGGTCGAACGCCATCGTCCTGAGCTTGGTCGTGATGTGCTCCCTGGCCATCCTCGTCACGCCAGTGTTCGCGCAAGAGTCTGGTAGCGCTTCCAATGTACCAGTGTCGTCGAATGACGCCAGCGCCTCCGGTGTGGGCATTCAGGCTGGATCTGCGCTGGCCACCATTGTTTATTTTCCGCTCAAACTGGCCTTCGCGATCGGTGGAGGGGTCGTCGGCGGATTGGCGTACGGTTTTTCTGGAGGCAGTGAACAAACAGCCAAGAACATCTGGATCCCGAGCATGTATGGGACTTACATCATCACTCCCGAGCACCTGAAAGGCGATAAGCCGATCCGCTTTCTAGGCGTCCCAGCCGAGCCAGCGCGGGACGCGGTCGAATACACTCCGCAGGAACCTGCGCCGCTCCCTTTGGAACCCATTCGATAGCATGAAACCCGTCATCGGAGTCACGCCCGACTTCAATGCCGGCAATCGTCAGGAATGGGGCGGCAAGGAACCCACGTATTTTTTGCGGGCACGGTATATCCGTGCAATAGAAGCTCTCGGAGGCCTGCCGGTCATTTTGCCGCTGGTAACCGACTCTCGTTCGCGACGGTGCCTGCTTCAAGGGATCGACGGGCTTCTTCTGACCGGAAGCGGGCCGGATTTGAGTCCCGCCCTGTATGGAGAGCGGCAACAATATCGATTCCCCGTTGTGGCCGAACAGCGATCTGACTTTGAGCTGAGTCTTATCCGCTTCGCCCTGCGCGACAGCATCCCTACGCTGGCCATATGCGGAGGAATGCAAACCATGAACGTCGCATGCGGGGGCAGTCTCTATCAAGATATCTCCTCGCAGGTGAGCGAGGCCATTCCGCACCGGCAAACCCCGCCGGCGACTCGGGTCTCCCATAGCGTGTCGGTCACCACCGGCAGTCTCCTCCGGCGTATCGTGCAGCGCTCGCGCATGCAGGTGAACAGTTCACACCATCAATCGGTGAAAATGGTCGGACCCGTCCTCATTGCCAGCGCGGTGGCGCCCGATGGAATCGTCGAGGCGATCGAACATCCCACGCATCGTTTCTTCCTTGGGCTGCAATGGCATCCCGAATTCCTATTCGAGCGCCACCTTGCACACCGCCGCCTGTTTCAAGCCTTTTTGCGAGCAGCCTCGAAACCGAGGCTGCGTACCCCGCCTGCTATACTTAAGAAAAAATCGTGACAGGGCGCTTACAGAGCCATGACAGCGGACAGGGACGTAACGCGACCGGAGAGAGGATACCCCGTGGGCAATCCGCTGTTTCGCACCAAATCCATCGAACGAATCCTTGCTGATTCCGACGCTCCTGAACATCGCCTGAAACGGACCCTGACCGCGTGGGACCTCACCGGGCTGGGCATCGGGGCCATTATCGGCACCGGCATCTTCGTGCTGATCGGCACCGCCATTGTCGGGGATGCACACCGGCCAGGAGCGGGGCCAGGCATCATGTTGTCGTTCATTCTCTCGGGAGTGACCTGCGCACTCGCGGCCTTGTGTTATGCGGAATTCGCCGCGATGATCCCTGTAGCCGGGAGCGCCTACACCTATTCCTATGCGACTCTGGGAGAATTCCTTGCCTGGCTCACCGGTTGGAATCTCATCTTGGAATATGGCGTAGCTTGCGTGGCAGTCGCCATCGGGTGGTCCGGGTACTTTAACAACATTCTCAAACTGTGCGGCGTCGAACTTCCCTATTGGGCCACCCATCCCCCCGGCTCTGATGGGGGTGTCGCAAATATTCCCGCCGCGATCATCGTACTGCTCGTCACGGGTATTTTAATTATCGGCGTCAAAGAAAGTGCCAGAGCCACCTGCGCCATCGTCGTCATTAAGCTTGCGGTCATCGCATTCTTCATCACGGTCGGTCTTTCTTCGGTCGACAGCGCCAATTGGTCGCCCTTCATGCCGTTTGGCTTCGCCGGCGTAGGCGCCGCCGCCGCCATTGTCTTTTTTGCCTATATTGGATTTGACGCGGTTTCCACCACGGCAGAAGAAGCCAAGAATCCACAACGTGATTTGCCCATTGGGATCTTCGCGTCCCTGGGCATTTGCACGGTCCTCTACATCGCCGTCGCCGCGGTCCTGACCGGCCTCGTGCCCTATTCGAAGATCGACATCCACGCGCCGGTGGCCGAGGGATTACGTGTCGCAGGCTTTCAGTGGGGGGCAGCGATCGTGGCTACGGGCGCGGTGGCGGGCATCACCAGTGTCTTGGTTGTCATGATGCTCGGACAGATTCGCGTGTTCTTTGCCATGTCCCGAGACGGCCTTCTCGGTCCCTGGCTCTCAGGGGTCCATCCGACATTCCGGACGCCGCACCACGCGACCTATTTGACCGGCATTGCCGTGGCCATCATGGCTGCATTGATTCCGATCGGCGAGGCGGCGGATATGACGAACATCGGCACTCTGTTCGCATTTGTCCTGGTTTGTATCGGCATCATGGTGCTGCGCTACACCAAGCCGAACCATCCACGACCATTCCGCATGCCCCTCATGCCGGTCATTCCCATCTTGGGCGTACTGGCCTGCCTCGGCCTGATGTATTTCCTTCCATGGATGACCTGGATCCGATTCTTTGTCTGGACCATCATCGGCATTGCGGTATACATGAGCTATGGGATTCGCCATAGCACCCTCGCCACGCGGCCTTCCGTCGAACACACCACCATACCTCGGCCGGCGCCGTCGGTTGACTGACGCAATGAATTGGATAAAAGAAAATCCTAGGAGGACGACTCGGTTGGAGTCACCGAATCGGTCTTGGGAGCGGCCGGTTGGGTCGTAGCCACGGGAGCGGCCGGCTTGGCAGTCGTAGTCACAGTCGGTTTCGCGGCAGAAGCCGCAGGCGGGGTAACTGGTGCCGCTGAAGTTTGCGCGCCGGCTGTCGGAGCTGCCGCAGGTTTGGGCGGAACAGCGGGCTTCGGAGGAGCAGGCTTCTCCGGCTTAATACCACCTTCCCACGAAGGGCCCGAATACATATCCGCCGCCAATCCTTTCCCCTTCCATTTTTCTTCAAAATCGGCTGCAGCTTTATTGGGAGTTTCGCCTGCCCCCACCACGTCATTCCATGGGTAGGCTCTTGGCCCGATCTGACACCCGGTCTCCGTACGCCTCAGATACAACGCAATGGGGTTTCCTCGGTACGGCCCGAGATAGATATGCACCGACCCCACATATTCGAGCAATGTGGCCACCACGCCTCCAAAAAGAGGTGCATGATGCCATAAGAGGCCGGAAGAGGGCAAGAACGACCTGTCGATGCCTGCGGTTCCATCCTAATAAAGTCCATTATGCCGAGACAGGCCGTTGGACGGTCGGACGCTTGCGGAGGAGATAGACGCCCAAGATGAGGACGATGATAACTGTCACGTTCAGTCCGACATCCATCAGGTACTGCTGAAAGAGCTCCTGCCGGGTATCTCTGGCCACCAGTTCCAGCTGGTGAGATAATTCCGCACTCGCCGTCAACACTCTTCGTGTGCAGGCAATGATACCGACCGCCAAATAAGGTTCAAGCTCGAGGACCTCCGTTTGGAGGAAGCGCACGACCGTTCGAAACAATTCAAGAAGAATGATGACCAGAAGAAGGTCATTCAATAACTTGAGCCCGGCCGGAAGCACCCCGATCTGCACCGGCCTTGTCAGAAAGATATACCAGGCATGGGAAAAGATAATCATGCCCAGGAGGAGCAGGCTGAATCCTGCCGCGACGTATCCTAGCCTATCCAGCCGGTCCATAAATCCGAGCAAGGACTGCATGGTGGTGGCTGGATGCGGCCTGTCCTTGGAGCCGACTGGTATTGGTGGCTGCATCATGCCGTTCCTGCGGGACCTGTTGGCATCGGAGGCTCCTGCCGAGATTGACCGAACTTCAAGTCGTTGACCGCGCCGGCGGTGATCGTATGGCCGCAGCAGTCGATCCCTTCTAGGCCTGCGCCGCCATCCAACACCATCATCCGTAATCCGCAGGAATCGACGAACTGCCGTTTCTCCTCCAGCATCGCGCCGGGCAGCAATGCCCCTTTTTTGCGGCCTCGCGACGGAAGGATATCGGGGACGAGATCCTCCTCGGTCAACTCGTGCCCGCAACATCGGATCTTCTCAAATCCCACGCCTCCGCCGGCGCACTTGACCACGAGGCCGCAGGAGTCCGGATAACGTTTGCGTTCGTCCAAAATGTCACCTTTCTTTAGGGCCATGCCGCCTCGAAGACGCGATAGAATGCGAACGGATCAGTGTGAATCAAAAAATACCGAGCAAAAATCCCGCGCGCCGGCTCCCGATGTGATGTCGGCGCAAATAGCTGGGACAAATACGCTCACCCATGTGTCACGGGAGAATCGTGCGCCTGCGCCGGCTCATGGACCTCAGTCACCTGCGGCTTGGGTATCCGTCCGTAGGCGTGGTGCCACGAATACAGAACCAGCTTGTGGGAGCGACAACCGACAACCAGTCGCGCATCGGAAATCGTCACCGGCTTGTAGGGCTGGAGGTACCGCGCCTTCAAGCGAGCCACACGGACGAGCGATTGCTGTAACCGCTCCTGCGTGATCCGACCATCTTGTACCGCCATTTCCATCGCCTGCATAGCCGCCACGACTCGCTCCTGATCCTTGCAGATCAAGAGGACATCGCAACCGGCGACAAACGCGCGGACAGCAGCCTCGCCGATTCCCTCGTGATCGACGATGGCGCGCATTTCCAGATCATCGGTGAGCACGACCCCGTCATAACGAAATTCCTCTCGCAGCAGGCGCTGGATTACCGGCGATGACAACGTGGCCGCCGTCTCCGGATCCAAAGCTCGATAGACGACATGGGCCGTCATCAGGCTTGCCACACCAGAGCGAATTGCCTGTTGAAAGGGCGGGAACTCCGTATCCTGCAACCGGTGTAGATCCGCGTCGACAACCGGCAACACCTTATGAGAATCGGTGGCCGTGTCTCCGTGACCGGGGAAATGTTTGCCGCAGGCGACGACCTTGTTTTCTTGCAAACCTGCAATGATGGCCAAGCCCATCTCTCCCACAATCTGGGGCGAGGCGCCGAAGGCTCGATCGCCGATCACGGGGTTGTGCTGGTTGCTGTTCACGTCCAGCACCGGAGCCATGTTCATGTTGATTCCCACGGCCCGCAACTCTTTCGCAATGGTGGAGGCAGCCGAATAGGCCAACTCGTAGGAATTGCACTGCCCCAGCTGCTCACAGGGCGGAAAGATCGTGAATTCTCGGGGTAGACGAGACACCCGCCCACCTTCTTGGTCGATGGCGATGAGCAGGGGCGAGCGGGGGGACAGTTTCTGCAGTCCGTTCGTGAGTTCGACGATTTGCTGCACCGATTCCAGGTTGCGTTTAAAAAAAATGACGCCGCCCGGTGAGTGGGCTTTCAGAAATGAGGCCAGGTCATGTGTAACCGTGGTTCCCGTAAACCCCATCATGAAAAGCTGACCGATCTGTTCCCGTAAGGTCATATGTTCTTATCCGACTATTGAATGGGCCGGCACATCCGGTCGGGAATTCGCCACAGGCGGGAAATCCGTTACGGCAAGGTGCGGTCGATCAGGAATTGAATGAGGAGCCGCGTCCCAATCCCGGTCGGCCCCTTCGGCAGGTATGCCCGCTCGCGTTCGCTCCAATCGGTGCTGGCAATATCCAGATGGATCCAGGGGCAGTCGCCCACAAACTTGCTCAAAAACAGCGCGGCGGTGATCATGCCCCCGCCCCGGCCGCCGATGTTCCGCATATCGGCCACGTCGCTGCGCAGTTGTTCGAAGTACTCCTCCCACAAGGGCATCTCCCATACCCGTTCGCCAGCCCGCAAGCCGGCTTTCCGCATCTGTTCCATGGCCTGCTCGTCGTTGCCGAACATGCCGATGGCGAACTGACCGAGCGCCACCACACAAGCACCGGTCAAGGTCGCGATATCGATCAATACCGCCGGCTTGAAACGGGTGGCATAGGTCAAGCCGTCGGACAGAATCAAGCGGCCTTCGGCGTCGGTGTTCTGCACTTCGACGGTTTTTCCGGAAAGGGTCGTCACGATGTCGCCAGGCTTCATCGCGCGCCCTCCCGGCATATTTTCCGCTACGGGCAGAATGCTGATGAGATGGAGAGGAAGCTTGAGCCGCGCCGCCGCCCGCATCGTGGCCAAAACCTCTGCCCCCCCGGTCATGTCGGCCTTCATATGTTCCATGTTCTCAGCGGGCTTGAGCGAAATGCCGCCTGTATCGAAGGTGATGGTCTTGCCGACAAGCACAACCGGTTGCTCCGCTTTCTTAACCTTTGCGCCCTTATATTCGAGAATGATAAATTTCGGCGGTTCATGGCTGCCCCGGGCCACACCCAGCAGCGCCCCCATGCCGAGCTTTTCCATGTCCTTTTGTTCGAGCACCTTTATGCGCACCGCCGGTTCTTTCGCAACCATCTGCGCTTCTCGTACGATGCGCGTCGGCGTCATAACATTGGAGGGATGGTTACACAGGTCGCGAACCAAGACGGTAGCTTCAGCGGTCGCCACTCCGCGCCGGATCCCTTCCGCCATCTGGGGAAGGTGCGCACGTTGAGAGGTGTACAGCGTCAGACGCTCCACGTCGGTCGGTTTGGTGCCGTTAAGGCTACGATAGGCCGTGAATTGATAGTTGCCGAGGATGGCCCCTTCCACTAAGGCCTGCGCGACATCCAGAACGGAGATTTCATATGGAACGGTGTCCGGCATGACCACGGTAAATGATGTCACCTTGGCTTGACGGACACGTTTGACGGCAGCACCCAAGGCCTGCCGGAACGCATCGAGCCGCAAATCCTTTTCCTTACCCAGCCCCGTCAGCAGCAATCGGGTCGGCTTGGTTTTGCCCTGCGTATGAACGAGTAGTCCTTCACCGAGCTTGCCTTCGAATTCTCCGCGCTTGATCAACTTAGCCAGCTGCCCGCCGAGTTGAGTATCGAGAACAGCCGCCTCATGCGCGAGGCCTGACGCTCCTTCGCAATGGAGCAATACCAACACTTCGGCTGATTCACTCTCACCTCGACCAACCTGTCCCTGAACCTGAATGATCTTCATCAATCCTCCAACCGGGTCTTGCTATAGCTGTTTCGCCGGAAATGCTCTGTCAGGAAATGTATCCCATCGCTCCGAAGACGCAAGACGTTTTGGAAACGGCACGTGGAAGGATCACACCCCTCGCATGTCCGGCGACCAAATGTATTTGTGCATTTGTAGCTGGAACCGCACCGGCAGCTTGTCGGCCAGCATCCACTCAGCCAGCTGCCGGACTTCTCCCTCGCCGAACACCGGGCTGAAGAGCACGGCACAGCGCGAGAGTAGTTTTTCGCGGCGCACGACTTCGCGCGCCCATTCGTAATCGGCTCGATCCTTGATCACGAATTTCGCCTCATCCTGTGACGAGAGCCGCTCGAGGTTGGGCCAATACATCCGGTCAGCCATGCCGCTTCCCGGACACTTGATGTCCAGGATCACATGTACTCGCCGGTCGACCGCGGCGGTATCGAGCGCGCCGCTGGTTTCCAGCAAGACCTCGAATCCCTCGTCACACAGTCTGGTCAGCAGCGTCAACGAATCCGGTTGGCTCAGGGGCTCTCCACCGGTCACCTCGACGAGCGGACAGCCGGAGGCGCGGGCTTCCGCTACTATTTCGTCGAGCGTCATGTCGCGCCCGCCGTAGAACGCATAGGCGGTGTCACACCAGGTGCAGCGTAACGGACAACCCGTCAGGCGGATGAACAGGCAGGGCCGGCCCGCATGGGTGGACTCGCCCTGGATGCTGTGAAATATCTCAGTAATTTTGATCATGCCCACGGCACCGGGGAATGGATGACGCGGCCTCATGTCCATGTCGCGACTGGCCATCCATTCCGTCGCGCAATCGCAGCCATGCCTCGAATAGGATTCACAACGAGCGGATGTCCGACCATGCGCAAGAGTTCCATATCGCCGGGACTGTCGCCATAGGCATAGGACCGAGCCAGATCAATGCCTGACTCCGCCGTCAATTGGATGATCAGTTCCCGTTTGCCGGGCCCATAGGGGAGCGGCGCACACACCTGTCCGGTAAACCGCTGTTGCCGTTGCTCAAGTTTGGCCGCGAGCAATACAGAAACGTCCAGCAATGCGGCCAGCGGCGTCATCAGAAACTCAAGAGACCCTGTCACCATGACGATGTGATGGCCGGCCCGGCGATGTTCGTCCATGCGAGATAATGCTTGTGCCGAGAGGAAGGGAACAATTTCTGCGCGACAAAATTCTGCCGCCAGCGGCTCAATATCGGCCACGGCTTTTCCGGCCAGGTAGAGCTTCCGCTCCCGCAGCGGATGCAGCGAGAGGGGAGGCGCTTGGTGCAGCACCCATCCCACACTTTCCCGCACCTCGCGCCAACCGATTAAGCCACGCCTCCAGAGGAAGCGAAAGAACCGCACTTCGCTCGCCTGCCCGGGCAGCAGCGTGTTGTCGACGTCGAAGAGCGCCGCAATCGCCGTGTGGCGACTCGTGGGGGAAATATGTGGGGTTGAGAGCGGTGTCATCTCGAAAATAGCCCGCTGATCGCTTGATGTGGGGAAATAATGCGACCTACCCGTGCGATGCGCGTCAGATTCTACCGGACAACTAGTTGATTGACAAGCATTTTGGACCACTTCTATAATGCGCCTTCTTGAAGTATGGTGCGTACAACAGCGACAGGCTTTCGCCTCCCCTCAGTTATACGCATCCTCGTCAGCGGTCGATGAAGTTCGATCCGGTTGCCGAAGTGGTGGAATGGCAGACACGCACGTTTGAGGGGCGTGTGGCGCAAGCCGTGCGGGTTCAAGTCCCGCCTTCGGCACCAACC
>JAJONL010000003.1 GCA_021323395.1 Nitrospira sp. | reverse complement strand
AAGGGCCGACCCTCCGGGGTCGTCGCTATTTCGCCCGCTGTAATGGTTTGCGGCAGTTGGGCGCGAGGAATGGTGCTCTTCTTACTGGCATCATAATGGCCAAAGGCATGGTCCGCATCGAGTTCGACCCGTTTTTTTTCACCCGCATGCAGTCCGATGAGGGCCTGCTCCAATCCCGGGATGAGTTGCTTCGCTCCATGAACATATTCGCTGGTATGCGGAGGAATGATGAGATGATCGTTGGGCACGCTGATTGTCATTTCAAGGGTGACCTTCGACCCTTCCTCGATCGAAGGTTGACTCATTTGGGCCTGAACGGGACCGCTCAGCACGATCGTGAATAACATGGCGGTCATGTACATGACAGAAGCTGTAGGCATAGGTACCTCCTCAAAAGTCAACGACCGGTCGTTATAGAAAAACTGTAACCACGTGTCTGTTGTCCGTTTACGGCGAGGTGGACTCCACCTTGACGATCTTGGTGACGCGGTTTTCCAGATCAATCTCCACGCTGCAGGTGTCACCCTTGCGTAATCCTTGTAGGATGTCCGCCGATGCGGCTTGGAGAGTCCAGACTTGGCCTTCGATTGTTTTAAATGTCAGACTGGGGGCGGCTATGTCAACCGCTTCGATACTCACGCGAGTGTAAGCCAGTGAGGCCAGACTTTCGGTTGGCGCCACCAAGGGGACGACGAGCCCCAACAAGGTCAACACACCGGCCAGGATGAGAGATTTCATCATGTCATCCTCCTTTGATACAAGATGAATACAGGGTTAGACTCTTCAAGCAATGAGCCTGAATGGTGGACGAAGATCCCTCCGCTGTTGAACCGCCATTTTTCCAGAGACTTATATGTTGGCGGGGCTCTCAGACCAATGAGAGGCACGTCCGATTTACCGCGCATCTTGTCCTCTCAGGACATTTTGTCCCCTCGCAAATCATGAACGAGGAGAAAGATTTCAGGACTGACATTGTCGCAGGATGAAGCAACCTCCGACCCTCTCGTTTCCCATCGGACTACCCTGGCTTTGGTTGTGGGCGCGATTGTCACGCTTCCGCTCTTCGGTCGGCTGCTCGCGGGGCGTCCCATCCGCTCATATCTCGAGTTTCCGCCGGTCACCCACTCGGTCATCCACGAACCATTCTCATGGCCCCTGTTCAGCGCATTGGCCATACTGACAGCCGGTCTGATCGGAGTCTGCATCGTTTACCTCTCGCGAATCATATCGCACCATTCATGGGCGACCCTTTATCCGGTTCAGGGAGAGGCTCATCTCCCTTGGTGGGGCCGCGTGGCCGTTTGCTCGATCTTGCTCGCCTGGCTGTTGGCCTGGACGAGGTTCGAATGGATGCGCCCCTTTCAAGCCATGACGTTTACACCGCTCTGGTTGGGATACATCGTCGTCGTGAACGCGCTGACCTTCCGACGCATCGGTCGCTGCATGATGCTTGACCGGCCCCGCTACTTTCTGTCGCTGTTTCCACTCAGCGCCGTTTTCTGGTGGTCGTTCGAATACCTGAATCGCTTCGTGGAAAATTGGCATTACCTCGGCGGGCAGGAATTGACGGCCTGGGAATATGTGTGGCAGGCCACCTTGCCCTTCGCGACCGTTCTGCCCGCCGTGCTCGGTACCGCTGAACTGCTGACAACCTATCCCCGAATCACCACCGACTTGAAGCATTGTGAGACAGTCGGTCCGAGAGATCGCGTGAAGTGGGGATGGGCACTCTTGAACGGCGCGGCTGCTGGGCTCTTGGGGCTCGGCCTGTGGCCGGATTATCTTTTCCCTCTGGTATGGGTCGCGCCGCTCCTGTTGATCATGGCGATCCAATTCATTCGTGGTGAGCCGACCATTGCCGACGAGGCAGCGGGAGGTGATTGGCGAACTCTGTGGGCGGTGGCAGTCGCCGCGTTGATCTGCGGATTCTTCTGGGAGTTATGGAACTTTCACAGCTTGGCCCATTGGGAATATACGGTGCCGTTTGTGCAACGGTTTGAACTGTTCCACATGCCGCTGTTGGGCTACGCCGGATATCTCCCGTTCGGGTTGGAATGTCTGGCTGTGGCTGATCTGTGCCTGACCAGAAAGTTCTCGGGAGGCGCGGCCTACTACCGTGCGCTCGGCGTAGAAACCGATTTGGCACAGCGAAAACCGACGGTAGGGGAGCGTTGAGTTGAAGGCGCGCCGCTGCGAGTGGCGGTCCTCAGCATGATCCGGTTGCTTTTCCAGGAACCCCCTCGCAGGCTTTTGTACCGGCCGCTGCTCGGCCCCGGCGGATTGCGTTCCGGCATGTAGGCATAATAGTCGAAACCGAACCAGTCGTTCACCCATTCAGCCACATTGCCCGCCATGTGGTGCAGTCCATAATAGCTCTTGCCGGCGTCGCCGCTGCTCACGGCGGCCAGGATCGGAATCTCATGCACATGGTGCTGTCCGAACATGGCCAGGGTATTGTCCGGCAACTGCCTGCCCCAGGGGAATAAATTGCCGTCCGGCCCGCGCGCGGCTTTTTCCCACTCCGCTTCAGTCGGCAGCCGTTTGCCTTGCGCCCGACAAAGACCGTCGGCCTCTTTCCAAGTGACATAGAGCGCCGGCCATTGCGCCAACGTCTCGTCCTGAACGGAGTGGACGGTAATCACGTGCCAGATTAGCTTTTGCAACTCCATCGAAGGATGGAGTTTGCGCGCATGAAGATAGGCGAGATATTCGGCCAGGCTGACTTCATCGCGATCGATCTCGTAGGCATCGAGCCACACACGGTGCTGCGGCAGTTCGGTGTCGTCGAATTGCGTCTCCTTCCCGTAGGGATCGTCATCCACCCGCACGCTGCCCAATAAAAACGTTCCTTCGGGAATACGAATGGTTGGGGCCCGGGTGGCGAGTGCGATGATCGATGCGAGATGCGGAGCCAAATCCGGACTGGGCGCCGGACTGGGCGCGCGCCCCGTGGCGGAAAAGGCAGGGCCCTCCCACATCGAGGCGAGGAAGAGAAGGGCAAGGGCTGCGTTGCGTGCAATGGACGCCGCTCTCGACCAGGCCTGCCGCCCAGGCGTCATAACTTACTCGGCGAGGAGAGGGCTTTTCCGATTTCGACGATGAGGCGACGTTCGATGTCGGCTGTCTCCTCGGCATTCACCGGAGAGACACGTCCCCCCTGAACCAATTTTTCAAAATCCGCCTTCACGCTCAACCGGGTGACATTCGCGGGCAAGGCTTGGAGCGACACGACGTATTGATTGCGGAACCCCGACATTTCCAAGGAGGCCGGAGTGGAGACCTTGCGTTCGGTGACGAAGACGGCCTTTTGCTCGGTCTTCACGCTGACCCGCACATGGTATCCGTTCCGGGCCAGAGCCTCTTCGGCGGCTTTTCCCACAGCGGCCAAGGGGCGCGGCAGATCCTCTACCTGCGAGGCCTTCTCTTCTACTCGAATGTTATCCGTGACCTGGGCTGCTTTGGCGGCGGTGCGTTGAATTTCTCCGGATAGTTTTTTCGATTCGGCCAACTGCGATTCGAGTTTCGTTCCGAGCGTTTTGGCTTCCGCCTGGGCATGGTCCGTCTGCTTCCTGGCGTCCCGCAGTTCCTGGTTGAGCAAATCGATCTGCTGCTGCATGACTTTGTTGCCGTCCTGCAACGAATTCATGACCGACTCCTGTTTGGCGAGCTGCTTGCGCAGGTTCTCGTTCTCCTGTCGAAAGGGAGACTCGTCGGGTGTGCATCCGACGCACCACGATAGTATTGCGAGGCTGAACAGGGGGGCGAGCGATCGCTGGAGGGCCTTGATCATAGTTTGGGTAACACTGCCAGAGCATTACCAGAGTCGAGGCCCCCTTGTCCATCTTCAATCGCATGACTGACGGTTTGACCAAGGTCAGGCAAGTAGCTATTCTGTCCGTATGTGGTTCTGGCCAGTGAGTCTCTTTCTAATGGGCGCGGCGTTGTTGCAACCGATCGGCACACAAGCCGCTGTCGCATCACCGGAACAGGTCGTATCTGTCCCTCCCGAGGAGTATGCCTTGTATGATCTGGTGGTGGAGGCGAAGTTTCTGACGTCGCGAACCAGATCGGTCGTCCTCGAACGGATGACCACGACGCAACTCCATCCGGATCACCTGTCTGCTCCGACCGTGGCCTGGTGTAACGAGCAGAGCTGGTTCGATGGTCGGTTGCCTCAGGATCTGATCAGGGACTTCGTCGCGAAGAACCAACATCCCTCCCGATTGGAGGCTCACTTTACCCTTGGCGTGCGCTACCGGTTCGTATCCGGCGAGGGGGTTCCGGAGACCGAGGCGGGTCTATTCGCGATTCCGGTGGGGCGTCCGGTGCAAGAACTGGAAGGTGAGCTGGATACGATCGATCGTCTGGCGTTTTCCCGGGTCGGGATGACGTTGCGGGGCGATCAGGCCTTGCTGAATGTGGCCAATCCCCGTCGCGATGGGACCGGAGCTGGGTTTCTGTTCTGGCTCCTGCGGCGTCAAGGGCGCTGGGATCTCTATGACACCGAGGTCCTCTGGGTCGCACAAATAGACGGATCTCCTCCGAGACGTCCAAGCCGGTGAACCGGTACGTGAAGAGTATTGTCGATGCCTGTTGTCAGAAGGAGAGGATGTGATCCGAATAACTTTTTCAGTGCCACCGCTCGGGTGTAATTGTTCGATCATCGGGGATCCGGTTTCCAAACAGGCGGTCGTGGTCGATCCGGGCGGGGCGCCTGAACGCATCCTTCACGAAGTGCGTGCATTGGGTCTGACGGTGGTCAGCATTCTTCACACCCACGCGCATTTCGATCATTTTCTCGCCTCCGGCGCGATGAAGCAGGCGACGGGCGCCGCACTCTGCCTCCATCATGACGACCTTCCCCTCTGGGACATGCTGGAGACGCAATGCCGCATGTTTGGCGTGCCGTACGTGCCGGCGCCTCCGCCGGATTATTGGCTTGCCGACGACGAGCGGCTGAAGGTCGGGGCATTGTATGCGATCGCCTTGCACACGCCGGGCCACACGCCTGGGTCCATGTGTTTTCACTTTCCCGCCGAAAGGCTGCTGTTGGCCGGGGACACGTTGTTCCGAGGCGGTATCGGTCGTACCGACCTCTGGGGCGGCGACTTCGATGCCATCGAGCAATCCATTAGAGAGCGCCTGTACACGCTCGATGATCAGACGGCCGTGGTGACGGGACATGGAGCCGACACCGAGATAGGACGGGAACGGGAGATGAACTCCTTCGTGCGGGCCTAACTCCTCGACGGGTCTAACAGGGCTGACGCAGCCATAGGAGGGCACCATGAGCGCGATGACACGGTGGGGGTCGGTTTGTTCGCTCCTCGCATTACTGGTGACTCTGCCTGTGTTGGTCCAGTCAGTCGGGGCCGAGGAGACTGGGGAATCGCCCCTCGTGACGATCGGGGACGTGCGAGTCCGACTCTCCGACCATGGCCCGGTGGTGTTGCTCTCGGCGGAAGGCAAAACCATCCCCATCTTTGTCGACCATACGGTGGCCGGATCGATTCAGGGCGCGTTGACTGGTGAAAAACTGTCTCGCCCGCTCTCGCATGATTTGATGCATACGATTCTCGAGGCCTTGGGTGGTCGGGTGGTGAAGACGGTCATTACACTCAAGGCCGGCACCTATTACGGCAGCTTGACGGTGGCCTTTCAAGGGCAGGAAAAAGTCTTCGATAGTCGGTCATCCGATTCCATTGCGCTGGCGATTCATTTCAAGGCGCCCATCCTCGTGGATCGGACGGTGCTGGATGCGGCCGGCAGGACCGCTCCTGAGTCGAAACCACAGACGTTATAGGCAGCTTTGCAGCTTTGTTCAATCAAGGAGGGATTCGCTGAGTTCCGCGGCCAGGAAACAGCGAATCCTGGCGTTCTGTAGGAATCTGACCTATCGTAGACAGGGGCCACAGTAGAGATGTCGGCGAACAGGGAGAGCAGCGTCGCAATGCAGAACAAACGCAAACATGAGCGGGTCCGCGTTCAGTTCCGCAGCCATTTTTCCATGAAGGGAAAAATGTTGGCTGGTGATGGAGATTTGACCGACCTGTCCCCGGGTGGCTGTCGTGTGCTGAGTTCCGTGACGGTGTTGCCTGGGGCTGAAGTGGAGCTGTGCATCTTTCCCGGCGATGAGGCCAACCCCATTCTCATCGATGGCGCCACCGTGCGCTGGTGTCAGCCGAATGCTTTCGGTCTCGCTTTTACGAAAATTCGCGGCCCCGTTCAGCGCCAGCTGATGGACGTATGGCGCAAGCTTGCGACCCCTGTCTAACCTCGTCCCATGATATGGGAGTCGTGCTGCCTGCCGTTCGAGGCCCTTTGTCGCGCAAGATGGATTCCCTGCGACCGAATGCCTGGCCTGTGTGACGGTTAAAGATCTACCGCATGGGCGTTTGAAGGGCGATTGTCGTTCCGTTTAGATAACCAGCGCAGATTCGTTCTCTGTACAAGACGCTGCGGCTAAATCTTCATTGCGTCGCGAACCTCGTCCATCGTCTTGGTCGCAATCGCGCTGGCTCGGCGGCGGCCCTCTTCGACGATATCATTGAGCTGTGCAGGGTTTTGGGTGAGCGAGGCGCGGGCTTCCCAGATGGGTGCCAGGCGTTCAACCACCCGGTCAGCCACGAGCTTTTTGCAATCGATACAGCCGATGGCGGCTGTGCGACAGTCTCGATTGACCTGCTCGATGACCGGCAGTGGCGAAAAAATCTTGTGAAAATCATACACGGGGCAGACGTCCGGATTACCGGGATCCGTTCGGCGCACGCGGGCCGGATCGGTGATCATGGTCTTGAGCTTCTGCCGGACGACCGGTTCCGCATCGGAGAGATTGATTGTGTTGCCGTAACTCTTGCTCATTTTGCGCCCGTCGGTGCCCAATACTTTCGGGAACTTGGTGAGGTGTTCCTGCGGATCCGAAAATACCGGGCGATAGAGATTGTTGAAGCGTCTCGCGAGTTCGCGAGTGAGTTCGAGATGCGGGAGCTGATCTTTGCCGACCGGCACGAAATCGGGCTTGTAGAGCAGAATGTCCGCGGCCTGCAGGACGGGGTAGCCTAGAAAACCATACGTGCTCAGGTCGCGCTCTTTGATCTCCTCCTGCTTTTCCTTATAGGTCGGGTTGCGCTCCAGCCAGGAAATCGGAATGATCATGGAGAAGAGCAGATGCAAGATGGCATGATCCGGCACCTGCGACTGGACGAATACGGTCGCGCGCTTCGGATCGATCCCCGCTGCCAGCCAATCGATGAGCAATTCCCGCACGAACTCCCTGATGCGACTGGTGTCGGCGTAATTAGTGGACAGGGCATGCCAGTCCGCCACGAAGAAGAAGCAATCGTACTGCTCCTGCAGCGCGTTCCAGTTCTCCAATGCGCCCAACCAGTTCCCAAGGTGGAGCAGGCCGCTCGGCTGCATCCCGCTGAGTACCCGTTTTCGACCCGTCGTCATGCGATCACTCCCGTTTCCAGCAGGAAATTGAAAAAGCCCACCCCCTGGCGTCTCGCTTCATTGAGATCCTCAACGTACCCTGGGAAAAGAGCCTGTCTCGGCAGGCTCGGGGTGGGCGGGTAAGAAGGGTACGCTTCACCTAAGACAGGGCCGGCTCACTACCTCGCCGGCGTCAGTAACCTGGCGTTTATATTTTTCGCGCCCCGGGCTTTGCTGGACGGCTTTTTTGTGAATCCTGCGTGCCTGATCATTCTCGCCGGACATCCCAAGGAATCGATTTTTATTCATCCATTGTCAATCACAGTCAGTCGAGGGGCACGAATTTGCCTTGCTTGATCTGAAGGAGAAACACGCGACGGTTGAGCGTGCCGTCCGGGCTAAACCCGCTGGGGCCGCTCAGGGCCGGAAGGTCATGCTGCACCATCAAGTAGTCCCGAATGGCCTCGCCGGTCGTCGCGCCACGTTTGATCGCCTCGATGGCCAGTCGCGCGGCGTCATAGCCTTGGGCGGCAAACAGCGAGGGGGTGGCTTGGAATCGTTTGCGATACCGCTCCACGAACTCCTGTACGATCGGGCTGACGCTGTCGGCAAAAAACCCGTCGACGAACACACTGCCTTCGATGCTGCGGTCGGCCACTCGTGCGAAGTCCGGCGTGTTCCATCCGTTGGCGCCGAGTAAGGGAACGGCGATATCGTGGAAGGCCAACTGGGCCGCTAGCAGGCCCACATCCAGCGATCGCCCCGGAATAAACACGGCATCGAAGCCCGGCGAATAGAGCATGCGTTTTGTTTTTTTTCCGCTCTTTTGGGGAGCAGGCTTGGCCGGATTATTTTCCATGGGCACTTCGAGGCCGTATTTCTTCAGGTCTTCGGCTTTCAATTTGGCGATGACCGCACGAAAGTCGGTATCACCTTCTTTGTACGCTTCGGCCGCGATGATCTCTCCATCCTGTTGTCGGATTTCTTGAGTGAAGAGGCGCGTCATCTCACGGCCGTAGACCGTGTCGGGATAGAGGATCGCCAGGCGCTTGTAGTGCTGATCACGGACCGCATAGTCCGCCACGCGCTTGGCTTGCTGTCCGTATGTGAGGGCGGTGCTGAAGACGTAGGTGCCGAGCCGTCGCGGGTTGGTCACGGTGGCGCTGGGAGTGATGAGCGGAATGTGATTGCGTTCCGCCAACTCAGCCATGACGGGGAGATTCTTCGAAAGCAGGGGTCCGATGACCGCAAGGGGGCGATCGTCGGTCAAGACATTGGAGAGTTCTTCCAGGAAGGCTGCCCGTTCGGACTCGGTATCCTTGACGATGAGGCCGACCGAGGGCGTCTCTCCTCCGACTTTCGACCGCTCGAGGGCGAGTTGAATTCCATTCAACACCTCAGTCCCAAAGGGCGCCATCTTGCCCGACATGGGGAAAATGGCCGCGATCGAATAGGGATGCGATTTGAACTTCGTTCGCACGATGGTCTGCAGCTCCGCAGCCTTCGCGGCGTATGGATGATTGGGAAATCTGGCCAGAAAAAGGCGCAAATCTCGCTCGACGAGATGGTCGTCTCCAGCCGAGTTGTGAAGGTCGATCAGCTTGATGGAGGCCAGGTCGCCAGGGAATGTCCTGGGGTAGGCGTCACGCACCCTGGTCAGGGCCGGGACATCGAGCCTCTCGTTGACGAGTTCTCGAATCTGTCCCTCCGTTTCGCGGGCCTGTTCCACGGTGTCCAGAGGAATCTCATCGAGCCACGCCTGGATGGCACGAAGAAAGTCCTTCTTCTGCGCCTGGAAGTCACCCGTCAGACGCAAGGCTTCCCGTTTCGTGTTGGGGTCGGTGGCGAGGCTGCGGAGCTCGGCAAGCAACGGGAGGGCCAAGTCGAGGTTTCCGGACCGGGCATGGGTTTTGGCGAGCAGGAGCTTCGCTCGATCCACCAGCTCAGAGGTGGGAAATTCACCGAGCAGTTGGTTGATGTACCGAATCGTCTCCGCCTGCTCCTTCATGCCGAACATCGAGGCGGCCATCAAAAGATAGGCGTCGTCGAGGAGTTCTGCGGGCGGACTTCCTTCAATGAACCGCCGCAACATGACGGCCGCGGCCTCGGGTTGCTCCGAATCGATCAGACGTTTGGCTTGGTCCAGGGTTGCCCGGCCCGAACCAGTCGAGGATTTTGCCGAGCCGGAACGGGGCGCAGGGGGAGATTTGGCCGTAGGAGCCGCTTCGCCGAATGTGACGAGGCCCGCAAGGAACGCTGCCACAAGGGCGACGCCGCACGCACGGAGCTGCGGGGCGCGGGATGCTGATCGAAAAACCATTGACTCCTGGGTATGGCGGACAGTCTCGCCGCAATGGTGGCTACTATAGGAAACAGGTGCAGGGGTGTCAAGGTAAGTCGCCGAGCATGCGTTGTGTTCGCACGCTGGGTTGATTATAGTCGCGTCGCATGATGCCAGTGGCGACCGGCGAGGCTGTTGTCGATGAGCCCTGATCCGAGGAATGTTCCATCCGCGTCGGGCCCGCTGCCGCTGGAACCCTTCATCGAGCGGTACTGGGATCACTTGCGAATCGCGCGTGGGTTGACGCGTAACACGGTGCTGGCCTACCGGGGGGATATCGGGACTTTTCAGTGGTATCTCCGTGATCGAGGCGTGCACGACGCTGACGCGGTAACGCCGTTGCTCCTGTCCGAATTCCTGGAACACCTCTATCGATCCGGACTGTCTTCCCCGTCCCGTGCCCGATCTCTGGCTGCCGTGCGCAGTCTGTTCCGTTTCTTGAAACAGGAAGGAGCGATCACGGCCAATCCGACCGTGAGTTTACGCAGCACCTCGCGCGCGAGGAGGCTACCCAAGACGCTGAGTTTGGAAGATGTGACGCGTCTCTTGGAGGTGCCGTCCGGTGCGCAGCCGGAAGACTCTCGCGATCGTGCCATGGTGGAAGTGCTCTATGCCGCGGGTTTGCGGGTATCCGAGTTGATCTTGCTCAGAATCGATCAATGCAACCTTGATGCAGGGTATGTGGGCGTTACCGGCAAGGGCGACAAGCAGCGGGTGGTGCCGATCGGGCGCCCGGCCGTCGAGCAATTGCAGAAATATCTGCTGGCGGCACGACCCATCCTTCTGAAGCAGCGGTCGTCGCGGTTTGTCTTTGTGACGCGCCGAGGTTCTCCGCTCACGCGGCAAGGGTTCTGGAAACTCCTCCGTGCCCGCGGTCAACGAGCCGGAATCGCCAGGATCCCTTCCCCGCATATGCTTCGACATTCGTTCGCCACGCATCTGTTGCAACGGGGTGCGGACTTGCGATCCGTGCAGGCGATGCTGGGCCATGCCGATATTGCGACGACTCAAATCTATACGCACGTCGACTCGTCGCAGTTGAAAAAAGTGCACAGCGCGTGTTTTCCGCGCAACAAGTCCCGGCAATGAGCGATGATCGCGCTGTGTGCCGGTCGAAGAGGAGGGCCCCCAGCGTCCGTTCGGTGATTCTGTGTTGACAGTACTTTATGGAGTTGATAGCATCCCACAAATTTGCTGAGACTGAGATAAAACGGGCGGATAGCTCAATTGGGAGAGCGCTGCCCTTACAAGGCAGAGGTCACAGGTTCGATCCCTGTTCCGCCTACCAATAAGAAAGACAGAGAATTGCGTCCAAACCATTGCCTTATCCATTAGTAGTGATGTACAAGTGAGCACTCTACCGTATTTAGCCAGTTAGATTCTTGAGACTCGGAATCTTCTTCCGCCATCTTGGGTTGTGTGGGGCCGTCGTTCAGCCTGGTTTAGGACGCCAGATTGTCAATCTGGAGGTCGCGGGTTCAAATCCCGTCGGCCCCGCCATTCCCCCAGCTTTTGGTACATTCCATGCTATCGTTTTTCGGGCGACGCCATGTGAAGGGAAAGGTCTAGGCGCATGTTCCAATCAGGCGTGACAGGGTTGGTGGGGTCGCTTGGAGCGGTATCGAAAATCGTTCTCTTGCTGCTCTTCATCGCCTCGATTATTTCGTGGGGCGTGATTTTTTATAAATGGCGAAGTTTCAAGGCGGCTGATCGCGAAGACCAACGGTTCTTCAGCGCCTTTACGAAAATTCGCGACCTCGACGAATTGTACCGTCAATCGAAACGTGCCGAGGGCAGCCCGAGCGCGCGGGTTTTTCAAGGCATCATGGATCGTGTGTTGACGGTGTCGGGTGACGGCGCGATGACGTTTCCCGCGTCGACCGCCGTATCGAAGGATCAGGTCTCTTCCATCGATCATCAATATATCGATAAAACCGTCGCGTACCTGGTGCAAAACCAGGTGTCGCAGCTGGAGTCTTACTTGCCGATCCTCGCCACCACGGGGAATATCACACCGTTTATCGGTCTGCTGGGTACCGTGCTGGGCATCATCGACTCGTTCCGCGAGATCGGCTTGCAAGGAACGGCGAGCATCGCGGCGGTTGCGCCGGGTGTCTCCGAAGCGCTGGTGGCGACGGCGGCCGGATTGTTTACCGCGATTCCGGCGGTGATCTTTTACAATTATTATCTGACGCGTATACGTAAAACCGTGTTTCGGATCGAATCGTTCACGGTCGAAGCGATGCGTTCGTTGCAGACGAGGCTCAAGCAGACAGCGGTCGGGGTGCAGGGATGATGTCGGAAACGCGCCACCGGCGCTTCATGGCGGAGATCAATGTCATCCCGCTGGTGGACGTGGTCCTGGTGCTGCTCGTCATTTTCATGGTGACCGCGCCGATGTTGTATCGAGGAATGGACATCAACCTTCCCAAATCAGCCAGCAATACGATTAAGCCGGAAGCGAGAGCGGTTTTGTCCATTGAGCGGGATCAACGATTGTATTTGGATAAGGATGCGGTGAGTGTCGTCCAGCTCGAACGGAAACTCCGAGCCTTGAAAGATCAGAGCCCCGATCTCTCGTTGTACCTGCGCGCGGACCGGGATGTTCCATACGGTATCGTGGTGCAGGTGATGGATAGTGTGAAGAAAGCGGGGATCGAGAAACTGGGCATGGTGACGGAGCCGACGGCTGCCGAGCGCGTGAGTGAGTCGATCACGACCCCCGCGCCACCACGCAAAAAGTAGCGGCGCGGGGACACGCGCGCCGCACGGTCATATCGCAAGTCATGACGTTCCAAGCCCTGCCAAGACATACCTCGCTGTTCCTGCTCGGGGATCTGGTTGAAGCCGGGGGGGGCCGTTTTCGTAAGACGGTCGTGGTGTCTCTGCTCCTGCATCTCTGTCTCTTGTCCGTGATTATGGGCGCCAAGTTATTCAAAAAAACAGAACGTCCGATGTCGGCGGTGGAAGTGTCGCTGGTGAGTCTGCCCGCCGTAGAGACGAAGCCGGAGCCCAAAGTTGAAAAGGTTGAGAAGGTGGTTCCGCGGCCGACGCCCAAACCAGTCCAGTCTGCCCCCATCCCCGTTCCTCCCAAGCCGGTGCAGCAGCCGACGCCTCCGCCACCGGTTCAGGCTGCTCCAGCGGTCAAACCGGTTCCACCTGCTCCAGTTCCTCCCCCTGCACCGACACCTCGATTGCCGGCGCCGACTTTGACGGCCCCGCAGCCCATTCCACAGGCGGCCAAGTCGCCCTCCTCTGCGCCGGTCACGAACCGGACGGATGTCCTTCGGGATGTGATGAAAGATATCGAGTTACCGCCGAACGCCCCACAGTATGGTGATCTCGCGCCCATGAAACCGGCCGAGGTGAAACGGGCCGCCCAGCCAAGACTGGAACGGACATCAGAACGGTCTGACCTGGATGCCCTGCTCAAGAAATTGAAGGTCCCGGAGATGGCCGCCGCTCAGATGCCGGTGGAGGCGCCGCCGGAGGCTCCGAAACCGACGGCGGTTCCACCAAAGCGCGCCTCACTGTCTGAAGAAATGAACAACGATCTCGATCGAGAACTCAAAGATTTGAAAAAGCTGCAGACGCTTCCACCGGTGAAGTATTCCGAACCGGTGCGAGAGGTCAAACCCATGTTTCGCGAACCCCAACCAGCCGTGAACGCCCCTCCGGTGACCGCGAATATTCCTCGAACCAAACCGGAGACCCGCTTGCGGATACCAGGCGTGGCCGGGTCCAATCAATATCTGGCTCGTGTACAGGCCAGGATCAGCGGATTCTGGACTGCCCCTCCGGTCGACATCTCGGGGAAAGCCTTGATGGTGATGGTCAGATTTCGTTTGGAGCGGGACGGACGTGTGAGTAGCGTGGCAATCGAGCAATCTTCCGGGAACGAGTATTACGACCTGGCTGCGCAGCGAGCCGTACAGAGTGCCGTACCGTTGCCTCCATTTCCTCCCGATTTGACGGACTCTTATTTCGACGCACACTTCACTTTTGCCGTAGGCGAGGCTGCAGGATGAATCGGATCATCGTTGGTCTTATGTTAGTCGTTTGTGTCGTGGTGGGAGCCGGACTGATCGGGATTCTCGATTCTCGTGCGACCGATGTGTTTCTCGAGGCCACCCGCCCCGACTTTCAGAAAATTCCCATCGGCGTCTTCGGTTTTCAGAACGGCGGGGGCCCTGAATGGTTGGGTGGGCGTATCGAGGAAGTGCTGAAGGCCGACTTGCAGCGGTCATTGGTCTTTTCGCTGGTGGATCTTCCTGGGATCGGTGTGAAGGTTCGCGAAGTCTCGACCGCCGATAAAGCCGTCTTCAAACAGGCGGCTGAGAATGGCGTGTCGGTGCTGGTATGGGGAAAGTCCGGGCCGAGAAACGGCAGCGGCGACTCCGAACTTTCGATGGATGGATTCGTCTATGACAGTGGCAGCGACGAAGTCGTCGGCGGCAAACGGTATGTCGGTTCGACGTCAGTCGTGCGGTTGATGGCGCATCGGTTCGCCGATGAACTGGTTTTCCGTTATACGGGTGAAGCCGGGATCGCCCGGACGAAGATCGTGTATGTGGCGGAGCATGGCAACGCGCGCGAACTCTTTGTCATGGACTATGACGGGTATGAGCCCAAACAAATTACGGCGGACGGATTTCTCAATCTGATGCCACGGTGGTCGCCCGATCGCCGGTTTATCGTCTTCACGGCCTATCGAAGCCGGAATACGCAGGACATCGATATTCTCGAACTTGCGACCGGCAAGCGATGGACGCTGGTCTCGATGGCGGGTCTGAATATTACTCCGGCCTTGTCGCCGGACGGAAACTTCCTCGCATTCGCCAGCAGTCAAGACGGCAACTCGGAGATTTACAAGCTGGACACGCGCACCAAAGCCTCGCATCGCCTGACGGTCAATCAGGGGGGGGACCTCTCACCGACCTGGTCGCCCACCGGGCGCGAGATGGCCTTTACCTCCGACCGTGGCGGCGCCCCCCAAGTGTTCGTCATGGGCGCGGATGGATCGAATGTGCGTCGATTGACCTATGAAGGGGACTACAATGCCGCTCCTGCCTGGTCACCACGCGGGAATTGGATCGCCTATGTCTGCCGGACAGCGCAACGGTTGTATAAACTCTGTATTGTGTCTCCGGACGGCCAGAAGCGTCTGCAGGTCACCACGGGATCGGGGATCGACGACTCGCCTTCGTGGTCACCCGATGGCCGGCATCTCACCTTCAGTTCGACGGTTGACGGAAAGAGCCATATTTATATGGTGGATACAGACGGAAAGAATTTGGAGCGCATCACCTTCGGCGGGACCCATAACAGCTCGCCGTCATGGTCACCGGCGCTATAGGAGCGACCATCACACACTCGACTGTGTCTACGATATATTAACCATTCATTAGCCATGAGGAGTAACGACATGACGATACGTGTAGCGACAATGGGTCTGACAGTGGTTGTCGGGATGCTGTTGGTCATTCAGGGGGGTTGTTCCAAAAAGTCCATTCAGTCCGGCGGCGACGCGCAGTCTTCCGAGCGGGGTATGGCGAAGTCGGGAGGTCCGGCACCGAGCGCAATGGGATCGATGGGGTCGACTGGATCAACCGGTGGAGGCGGATACGACGCGCCGAGCGCCACTTTCCCGGATTTGTCGCTGTCCAGCAAGCCGCAAGACGAGCCTGAGAGCGGCAGCTTGCGCGGGTTTGATTCCGTGTCCGGCGGGAAGGCCCCATCCGAGGAACGGCTTGGCGGAGGCGGTACGATGCTGGCCAAGGTGGAGCCGTCCGAAAGCACGGCGCGCCAAATCGAGGACATTCGCCGGGAGCAGGCCAAGGAACAGGCGGCATCAGCGGAGGCCGGACTGCGCGACGTGTTTTTCGGCTACGACAGCTGGACCATCACTGAGGAGGGGCGTCAATCGTTGATGCAGGACGCCCAGTGGATCAAAGGAAACAGCGGTGCCTTGGTGAAGATCGAAGGTCATTGCGACGAGCGCGGGACATTGGCGTACAATCTCGTGCTCGGTGAGAAACGAGCCAAGGCCGTTCGGAATTACCTGGTCGAACTTGGCGTGGGCGCCAACCGGCTGGCCGTGGTGTCCTACGGCAAGGAGCGACCGTTCTGCAATGAACGTAGCGAAAGCTGCTATCAGCAGAATCGGCGGGGTCACGTGGTGGTCCGATCGAAATAACTGTTCCGATCATGGCCGATGTGACATGATTCTCCGGAACGGGCGTTGGTCAAGGGGGACTTGTCATGGACGCTGGAAGGATGCGACGAAAGAAGGTGGCGAACGAACGGTCGAGCGCGAGTCTGCTCGCCTTATGGACCGATGGGGTCTGGCGCGGGCCTGTCCTGCTGGCGCTGGTCGGGACGGGACTTGCATTGTTATCGGGTTGTGTGGCCCAGCAGGCCGATCTCAAACAGACCGAGCGGGAACTCCAGCGCCGCATCAAACAATCCACTGAAGAGCTGGCTCAGACGAGGGCGCGCCAGAATCAGGAAATCGTTTCACTGCGAGAGCAGGACATTCCGACGTTACGCGGCGATGTCGACAAAGCCATCCATCGCACGCAGAGCCTGGAAGCGCGGCAGGATGACTTGACGGCGAAATTGGCGTCCCAGGATTCCAAGCTCAGCCAGCGAATAGGGGAAAGTGAGAAACGCTCCCTCGAGGAAAGCAAGCGCCTGGGATGGGTCGAAAAGCAGTTAGTGGACCAAGATGCCATGCTCAAGGGGGAGCGGGAACGCAGCAAGTCCGAACTGGCCTCCACGACGTCTCGGATGGATCAAGTCACGGCGCATATTGACGCCGTACAGAAAAACATGTTGGATGCCGTGCAGAAGACCACGACGGCGCTGGTGCAAAAAATCGATTCCCGGTTGGACGACCAACAGAAACGACTGGATGAGCAGCAGAAGCTCGCGCATGCTCTGGAGACGCGCTCTCACAATGTCGCTCAGCTGGATGCCCAAAATAAGACGCTGGGGGATCAGGTATCGAAGCTCAACCAAGCACTGGTGGATTTCAAGCAGGCATTAGGCGGCTTGGCCGAGCGGGTTGCTCAGCAGGACCAAACGCTCAGGCATCTTGCAGCCTCGGTGGAGCAGGATACCACTGCTTTAAGCCGGCGCACGGATGCCTTGGCGGGGAAGATCGACGCCGATAACAGGGTCACGTCGGATCACCTCAACGAAGTCAACCGGAGCGTGGCGTCGGTGGCGAAGGCGTTGGAAAATGCGGGTGGAAAATTTGTGTCGCGCGGGGAGGAACAGGAACGCCGCCTCGATGAGACGTCGCGTGAGCTGGCGCATGTGCAGGCTCAAATTCAAACTCTCGACAAGAATCTGGAAAATCAACATACCTTCCTGAAGCAGGTCGAACAGCATCTCTCGGCATTACGAGCCAATGCGTCACAGCGTACCGAGCAGGCCTCGCCTGTTTCGGAAGTCGCGCCCCTCGCCCAGACGCAAGCCATGCCGTCGCCGGAAAGGGCACAGCTCCCGTCATCCATTCAGTCTGCCGGCGTGGGATCCCGTTCGGAGAATCGCAGTGCGGCTTTGATGGCGGATCGGGAATCGTATGAGCGGACCTTGACTCGTTTTAAAGAGGGAGATTTGGACGGGGCTCGTCATGGATTTGCGGAATTTCTTTTTCAGCATCCCCACTCGGACCTGGCCCCCAACGCCCGGTTTTGGTTGGGTGAATCGTACTACGGCAAAAAAGACTATCCTCGCGCAATCGACGCCTATGACCAAGTGCAATTGAATCATCCAGCCAGCGAAAAAGTGCCGGCCGCGCTGCTGAAAAAAGGGTATGCGTATCTCGCGCTGAAGGATCGGAAGCGCGCCGCCTCCGCATTGAAGCAGGTGATCGATCTGTACCCCCGGTCGCCGGAGGCGAATAAGGCGATCGACAAGCTGAATCAATTAAAGGAGTCGCACGAACGATGAAGCTCCGACGCGTGGTGTTCTGGCAGATGGGCGCAGGACTCGCCTGTGGTCTGTTTCTCTCCGGCTGTGCGAAGCACGCAGATTTCTTAGAAATTCGAGAGCAGATGTCGATCATTGCGAAAACGCAGGATCAGGAGCAGAAACGGTTTGAAGCCATGCAGCGCAGGCTGGAATCGCTTGAGCGGGTACGGGAACCGGAGGGAGGAAAAATTCGGCTTGATGATGCGCAGGCGCGGCTCCAGAAGCTGGAGGCGCGTCTGGCGAAAATCGAGGAAACACAATTCGCGCAAGCGGCCTCGGTGCGATCGGACGTCGCGATGGCGGAAGCCACTCGTCAGGCGCGAGTCACGAAACCCTCCGGGCCGCTGGATCCTCCAACGATCGTGCCGGGTGTGCCCTCGATCACTCCGACGTCCGCGTTCAACTTGGCCTATAACGACTACCTCAACGGTAAGTTTGACCTTGCGGTCAGCGGCTTCCAGCGATTCATCAAGGATTTCCCTTCGACCTCCCTGACCCCCAACGCGCATTACTGGCTGGGTGAGTCGTATTACGGTCAGAAGGATTATATCCGGGCGATACAGTCGTTCGAGCACGTGGTGAACGAATATGCGGGCAACGAGAAAGTCCCTGCGGCGCTGTTCAAGTTGGGCCTGTCGGCGGCGGAAACAGGGGATACGGCCAAATCGAGAAAATATCTCAAACGCGTCATCGAGGAATACTCCACTTCAGACGAAGCGAAGCTCGCGAAGGCGAAGATGGCCGAAATTCGATGACCCTGGATCCGCCGCGTCGCCCCCTCTCCGCTGATTCATCTTCGATTCACACCGCAGAGGACGTTTCCTCCCATGGACATAGCCGGTAGCGCGGGAAAGATCCAGGTCCTTCCGGACGATGTCATCGATCGAATCGCGGCAGGGGAAGTCGTCGAACGTCCCGCTGCGGTGGTAAAAGAACTGATCGAGAACAGTCTGGACGCCGGCAGCACGGCAATTACCGTCGAGATCAAAGACGGCGGCCTCGGAATGATTCGGATTACGGATGACGGCGAAGGGATGTCGCGCGCCGACGCCGCATTGGCCTTTCAACGGCATGCCACGAGTAAATTGCAATCCGACCGGCAGCTCAGTGCCATTCACACGATGGGGTTTCGCGGGGAGGCGTTGCCAAGTATCGCGGCCGTGTCGAAAGTCAGACTGACGACGGTAGCTCGCAATGAACAGGTGGGAACCCAGCTCTGGTTTTCGGGAGGAGCGCTCAACCGAGTGGAGGATGCGGCGGCCATACCCGGCACGTCGATTGAAGTTTCGGAGCTCTTTTACAACACGCCGGCCCGCAAGAAGTTCCTCAAGTCCACGACGACCGAGTTTTCCCATATCAGCCACGCCGTGCAACAGGCCGGTTTAGCCTGGCCGCAGGTGCACGTTCGCCTTATTCACAATGGGTACGAGGTGTTCAATTTTCCCGGCGTCTCTTCGCATCGTGATCGAGTGTTGCAAGTATATCGCGCGGTATTCGGCGAGCGGGCCTTAGCTGTCGAGACCGACCGTAATGGGTTGTCCGTCAAAGGTTTCATCATCGACCCGGTGCGGGCGCGCGCCGGACGGACGCCCCAAGAACTGTTCGTCAATCGTCGACCGATCAAGAACAGCACCGTGCAACATGCGGTCGTCGATGGATATAGTTCCTTCCTCGCCAAGGGGCATGTTCCCCTGTTCGTCCTCTTCCTCGATGTCGAGCCTCATCGCGTCGATGTCAATGTGCATCCGACCAAACGAGAAGTGCGGTTTGCCGATACGGAGCTGGTGCATCAGTTCGTTCGCTCGGCGGTGCGTCATGCGCTCGGCCGCGCCCAAGTTGAAGCGTCAATGGTCGATTCTGCCCATGCCCAGGGAAATGGCTACCCCTCCTCTGTGTCGCTTCATCGTGAAGGCGGGCCCGTTGAAACGGGGATTGATCACGACCGGCTCATCGTCAGCTCGGGAGATCCTCGGCGTTTAACCGCATCACCTGACCACCAAATTTCTTTTGTCAGCGAGGCCGTAAGTCCCTACGACGCACCGGTCCCTCTGGAAATTCTTCCTTTGGGGCAGATGAGCCGCACGTTTCTGATTGCGCAAGTGGGAACCGAACTTCAGGTCATTGATCAACATACGGCGCATGAACGAATATTGTTTGAACGGTTGTGGCGAGCCTGGCAAGGTCGTAGCCTGCCGTCACAGCCGTTGTTGTTGCCGGAGCCCTTGGAGTTGCCGGTTCAACAGGCGCTCATACTCCAGCGCCATCTGGCGGAGTTGGAACGGCTTGGTTTGCTGATCGAGCCATTTGGACCGTCGTCGTTTCTTGTCCGCAGCCTGCCGGTCATGCTGGGACATACGGATCTGCCCGCGCTCGTGCAAGATCTGATCGATGATCTTGAGCAATGGGATTCCATCTCCTCGCTTGAAATGAAAGTGAAGCCCATCCTGGCGTCGTTGGCCTGCCATGGGGCGGTGCGGGCCGGCCGGTCTATGGCGCTTCCTGAGATCAAGCAATTAGTGCAGGATTGGGTGGCCGAAGGCCTCATCATGACTTGTCCGCACGGTCGGCGTGTGGCGTTTCGTCTCTCGATCGACGAACTGGCTCGCATGTTCGACCGTTCGTAGGCGAGGGAGTGCAACGTTATGATCAGGCTATCAGAATCGGTCC
This sequence comes from Nitrospira sp., assembly GCA_021323395.1. Lineage (GTDB taxonomy): Bacteria > Nitrospirota > Nitrospiria > Nitrospirales > Nitrospiraceae > Nitrospira_A. Next base: position 102,927 of record JAJONL010000003.1, on the reverse strand, counting down.
TGGCGTCGCGGCCCTTGGTGGTGCTGGTCGGTCCGACCGCGGTGGGAAAAAGCGCGATCGGAGTTCTGCTTGCTCGCGCGCTGGGCACGGAGATTCTGACGGCGGATTCGCGCCAGGTCTATCGCGGGATGGATGTCGCCACCGACAAACCCACAGTGGAGGAGCGGGGCACGGTGCCGCACAGGCTCATCGACCTGGCGGAACCGGACGAATCCTTTAACGCCGGCGACTATCGCCGACTCGCGCTCAAGGACATTGAACGGCTTTATGGCGAAGGTCGACTGCCTCTGATAGTCGGCGGCACGGGGCTGTACGTCCGGACGCTGATCCATGGACTCTGCGATGCCCCGCCGGCAGATCAAGCCTATCGCGCGTCACTATTGCAGACAGCGAGGACGCAGGGACGGCATTTCCTCCATGGTGAACTGAAGCGTGTCGACCCCGAATCGGCTGAGCGGCTCCATCCGCATGACGAAGTGAAGATCATGCGAGCCCTGGAAGTCCATCACCTATCCGGACGTCGCCTGTCGGAGATGCAGCGGCAGCATCGGTTTTCACAACAACCTTTCTCACTGTTGATGATCGGGCTGATTCGGGATCGCGAATGCCTTTATCGCAACATCGACGAGCGGGTGGAAGGGATGTTTCAGCGTGGCATCGTGGAAGAAACCGCCGGGCTGCTGGCACAAGGCTATGGGCGGGAGTTGGGCGCCATGAAGGGGCTGGGATACCGTCAGATCGCCGGCTATCTGGCAGGCGAATACGATCAGGCCGAAGCATGTCGCCTGTTGAAACGTGATACGAGACACTTCGCGAAACGCCAGCTGACCTGGTTTCGGAAGGAGCCGGGCCTGCGCTGGTGGTCGCTCGATGCGCAAGACAGTCCGGACCTGGTGGCCGGGCGCCTCTTCGCAACGATTCAGGCGTTTGTGGGGGAGTTACATAACCGAGGGCCGGCGGCTGGGTCGTCACCGGCGCTCACAATGGAAACGAGATCGACCGCATGACAGCATCGAGAAAAACTATCCAGCCCGCGATCGGCATCATCGGCGGCAGTGGGTTGTATCACATCGACGGCCTGGAGAGGGTCCGCGAGGTGCGCGTCCGCACCCCGTTCGGCGCGCCTTCGGATCCGCTGGTCGTCGGCACCTTGGGTGGTGTGCGGGTCGTGTTTCTCTCCCGGCACGGTCGGGGACACCGGACCAATCCCAGCAGCATCAATTACCGCGCAAATATTTATGCGCTCAAATCGGTAGGTGTCACGCAGGTGATTTCCGTCAGTGCCGTCGGCAGCATGAAGGAGTCGATCCATCCCGGCGATGTGGTGCTGCCGGATCAGTTCATCGATCTCACCAAGCGTAGGATATCGACGTTTTTCGATGAAGGCATCGTGGCGCATGTGGGATTCGCCGAGCCTACTTGTGGATCAATGGCCGATGCGCTGGAACTGGCGGGGCGATCCGTGGGAGCGAGTCTGCAGCGAGGCGGGACCTATGTCTGTATGGAAGGGCCTCAGTTTTCGACCAAAGCCGAATCCCGTCTGTATCGCCAGTGGGGAGTGGACGTGATCGGCATGACTAATATGCCGGAGGCCAAACTCGCGCGTGAAGCGGAACTCTGTTACGCCACGGTCGCGCTCGCGACGGACTATGACTGCTGGCATGAGACGGAAGAGGCCGTGACCGTCGACGCCATTCTCGCGACGCTGCACAAGAACGTGGAACTCGCCAAGCGGCTGCTCAAGGCCGTCGTGCCGGCGCTTGCGCCAGACCGGACCTGTGAGTGCCATCAGGCGCTCAAGAACGCGCTGGTGACCGCACCGGATCTCATCCCGGCTTCGGCTAAACGACGATTGAATCTATTACTCGCTCCCTATGTGCGGAAGCGGAAAGGAAGCAGGTGAGGCATGGGTAAGTTACTCGTAGTCGGGTCGGTCGCGCTGGACACGGTCAAAACGCCGTTTGGTGAGGTGTCCGAGGTCCTTGGAGGATCAGCGACATATTTTTCTACCGCAGCCAGCTATTTCACGAGTGTGGATCTGATCGCGGTTGTCGGAGAAGATTTTCCTGATCAACATGTGGCCTTCCTCAAGAGCCGAAAGATCGACCTCGCCGGGCTGGAACGCCGGCCTGGGGCTACCTTTCGTTGGAAGGGGGCCTATTCACATCAATTGAACGAAGCGCAGACTCTCGATACGCGACTGAATGTGTTTGAGACCTTTCGTCCGAAGATTCCCGCCCCATATGCCTCGCCGGACGTGCTCTTCTTAGGGAACATCGATCCGGAGTTGCAACTGGACGTGCTGCAGCAGGTGAAGCGGCCCCCCTTGGTCGCGTGCGACACGATGAATTTCTGGATCAACGGCAAACGCGACGCCCTCTGGAACGTGCTGAAACACATCGACATCCTTATCATCAATGACGGCGAAGCGCGGGCCTTGGGAGAGGACACGAATCTCGTCAAGGTGGCGACGAAGATCCTCGCGCGCGGTCCCAAACATTTGATCGTGAAGCGCGGTGAGTATGGCGTGCTGATGTTCAATCAGCATCAGGTCTTCGGCGCGCCGGCTTTCCCGCTGGATGACGTGCGGGATCCCACCGGGGCGGGTGATACGTTTGCCGGCGGATTTCTCGGGTATTTGGCGGCGACAGGTAACCGGTCAATGGATGCGATGCGCCAAGCCATCATCTTCGGGAGCGTCATGGCTTCGTTTACCGTAGAAGCCTTTAGCCTTGACCGATTGAGGATCCTAGATTACAAAGAGATTGAGGCGCGATTCAAAGAGTTCAAGCGACTCACCCACTTCGAGGACATTCAAGCATGATGGTGGATCGTCCGGTGCAGGATCGGCGAGCGCACAGAGTGCATGGGACGAAAGCCCCGTGGATGCTTCTGCTGGCGGGGCTCTGTCTGCTCTCCGGTTGCGCCAACGAGGAAAATCTGCGCAAGTCGAAAGGGTTCTATCAGGAGGGGATCGCTCGACTGAATTCCGATCAACAGCAGGCCTACGTGTCCTTTCAAAAAGCCGTGAAACTGAACCCCGACAACAAGGAAGCGTACTACGGCCTCGGCCACATTTACTCGTCCCAGGGACGATTCAAATTGGCCGAAGACGCCTTCCGGGAAGCCATTCGCATCGACGGGGACTATCCCGAGGCGCATACGTACCTCGGGCAAGTGCTGGCGAATCAGGATCGTTGGAAAGAGGCGATTGCGGCGTACCGGCAGGCTCTGAGTAATCCTTTGTACTCCACGCCGGATCTGGCCCGGTTTCACTTGGGGAAGGCCTTAACACATGAGGGTGATCTGCAGGGGGCGATGGAAGCCTTGGAAGACGCCACCACCGTGACGCCGCCGAATGTCCCTCCCGCGATGCTGCAATTGGAGCTGGCCCGCGTCTATCACAAGCTGGGATTCGATGTGCGGGCGCGCGAGGCTCTCTCGAAGGTCTCGACATGGGATAAGACCGGAGAACAGGCGGCAGCAGCGCAAGACTTGCTTGGCAAGCTCAAACCATAGGCGGATATCATGGAATCAGTCGGTGAATTTTTTCGGCAAGTGCGGGAGACGAAAGGGCTGACGGTCGATGAGGTGGCCTCGAAGACCCGCATCCGCACGGACTTCGTCAAAGCGCTCGAAGAAGGAAATTTCGCCAAGTTACCCGATCAGGTATTCGCTCGCGGGTTTGTGCGGTCCTATGCGCGCTCTCTCGGATTGGATGAGGAAGATGCCATCCATCGATTTGTTCAATCTGCGGGGGCATTTTATGAGAAGCAGGGGGAACGGGAACGGCTGAGGCAACGGCAGGTCGAAGAGGAACGGCGTCGAAAGGCGAATCGAAAAGCGGTGGGTATTGCCATCGCGGTGGCTATCGCGACGCTGATTTTCCTGTTGAGCCGAGAGCAGTCGTCCACCCTTGTGCGGCGTTTCGGGTCGGAGGTCCCTGCTCCCAGCAAGAAAAGCGCGCCGTTCGCCAAAGACGCCCGCGATGCGTCATCGCGTCAGGGACTCGAGCTCCCGCCGGCGATCGCGCCGGTCATGAAGCAGGGGGAGCCCACACCCATTCCTTCCAAAAACCCACAGGAAAAAGTACCGGTCCCGCCGTCTCCCGCTCCTGCGATCGTGGCTAAGGTCCCCGTGCAGCCGGAGACCCCTCCCCCCCAGGCTTCCCCATCGATGGGGTCGGACGGTCCGCTCGCAGGCCTGTCGATGAATGGCCCAGGCGGGTCTGATGGCCCGCTAGTGCTGGACCTTGACGCGTCTGAATTGAGTTGGGTCGTGGTTCAGGTCGATGCCGGTAGTCCTCAAGAAGCGTTGTTGCGGCCAGGCGAAAAGGCGCAGTGGAAAGCTCAAGACCAGTTCACCGTGACGCTGGGTAATGCCGGCGGCGTCCGCGCAGAACTGAACGGCAAGCCACAAAAACCCTTTGGCCCAAGCGGGAAAGTCGTCAGGGATGTTGTGATCAAGCGTTGAGCTGCTGGCCAGAGGTCGTTGTCCCACCCGGTCATTGTTTTCATCTCCTTCGCGCATAGGCCGTTGAATGAGGCGGGTCTGGTCTCCTGGGGCGCAAAGGTGCCACGTCAGCAGTGAATACGTAGTTGTCGATTCCAGACCTGTCTCCCAAACCTTACGAAATCCGGCCGTTCGCACGCTTGATGGCCTGGCACGCCCCTTGAGTGGTCGTGGGATCGGCAGGGTAGCGAAAGGAGACTGATCCACAGCCCGTTCTCTTGACAAGACAGAAAATGCGTTGTTATAGTTCGCCTGCTTTATCGGCCTTGTAATCGTTTTTTTGTCCTGTTGTTGACTATTATCAGCGTCATGGTTCGCGCGGTGGGTTTAACACAAAGGAGGAGTTGTGATGGGGTATCTTTCTAAGTTTTTTGGCGTGTGCGCGGCCGTCACCTTGTTGTCTGTGACGGTGGTGGGTGCAGAAGAAAAAGATCCGACCAAGGCGCGTGTCCCGGCGGATCAGATTGCGGACGCGAAGGCGATGAAGAACCCGGTTGCTTCGAGCCCCGAAAGCATTGCCAAGGGCAAGGCACTGTACGAGGGGAAGGGCACCTGCTTCAATTGTCATGGTAAGGAAGGCAAGGGCGATGGGCCTGCCGGAGCGATCCTGAACCCGAGCCCACGAAACTTCACCAACTGCAAATTCCACAAGAAGCGGAAAGATGGCGAGCTCTTCTGGGTCATCAAGAACGGCAGCGCGGGCACGGGCATGGTGTCCTTGGTCCCTGCGGCGATCACGGAAGAAGAAGCCTGGACGATCATCAATTACGAGCGGAGCTTCTGCAAGGGCGGAGAAGAATAGTCGTTTATTCAGCCGGCAGGCTGAAAAAGGGGCGACGAGGAGATCCTCGTCGCCCCTTTTCGTTTAAGCCTCTCCGCCTGGTGCGCAAACGTTGTGACGACGAGTGAAGATGATGGGCGCTGGCAGCCGGAGGAATTGAAGCCGCCCCTGTCGTTATCCGTCTGCCTTGATCCGCCGGTGGCACGGCATCTGCTCAAGGATGCAGGACGGCTGGGATGACGGGCGGTTTGGTGAGAATAGTATTCAGGCTTCTCTCCGAGTTGCGCGGCACCGGCAAGACTTGTGGTTGTTGTTCTTGTTTAAATTCGCTCCTGGCCGCCATCGGGACCTTGCGATTGACATAGGCGGCCGTCTCGCCGATCGTCACCTCTCCGTTCCGGTCGGAATCTGCCTCACCACGAAGCGCGCGGAGAAAGTAGTACGTGAACAATCCGTGCCGCAAGGTGTCTGATTCCAGGCTCTTGCCAAATCCCGTCGTGGCAATGAGGTGAAGGACCGACTCATTGGTCCCCGCCCATTTGGGCAGCGAAACTTTCGCTCGCCCTGCCGCTCCATTTTTGAGCACCGTGCCATCAAAGACAAATACTACTTGCTTGGCTTTGAGTCTTCCCAGGGCAGTTTCCAAATCCTTGAGCGGATAGAGGCGGGTAATGCTTTCCACGGCCCCGTCGTAGGGAATCAGAAACGTGTCTCCGGCCGGTGACACGACCGCCTGTCCGGCAAAGTAGATCGTGACGACAGAATCCGATGTGATTTTTGACGGCAGCCAATCGAGCAACGCCTCTTCTATGTCAGGCCGCAACGCGCTCCAGTCCTGCAATAATCGGATGTTGCTCTTCGGCACTCCACCCAACGATTGAAAATAGGTGGCGACCATTTCTGCGTCAAGGGCCGCATATTTTCGTGCGGCGAGATGCGGCGTCCGGTAGCTGCTCAGCCCGATGGACAGCAGATAGTCGCTTGATCGTTGAAACCCTGCCGTCGTAGCGGGAATCTGATCGACGTCGTCGTTTCTCAACCCAGTGGTGAACACGGAGGCGAGCAATGTTTGCGGGGGAGGGACGCTGAGGCCGGCTGCACTTCCCAAGGCAACTTGAAATTCAGCTTGCTGCGGATTCAACGACGATGGAAGGGTGGCGATGAACTCAAGGGATTTTGAGCCGCCTGCTTCAATGGCGCCGGTGGACAATTTCGTGGCCGGGAATTGTGTGATGAGGGTCGGAGGTCCGGTCAGGTGGACGGTGATATCCTGCACGGCCTGCGATCCGCTGTTCACGACATCAACACGCACGCGGATCCGTTCGCCTCCTTCGAGAATCAAGTTGCCATTCTCGTCCAGCAGCGTGGCCTTGAAAGAGAGAGATGACGTGGTCGCCGGATTCGTAGGAACGGCTGAGTGTGACGCGGCTCCAGGAGGCGCGACCGCAGCCGGCGAGGCGCCTGCTGCCGCTGACTTGATGGGATCGAAGAGCACCCGCGCCTCTTGCATGAACTGTGTGGCCAACATCGTAGAGGTATCCTGCACGATGGGATCCATGACGTACTCACATCGTTGCTGGGTCAGCTCGACTTGTAAGCGTTCTTTACGCGTGGCCTGCAGGGGACGCTCGGCCAGCAGCTTGCCGGCTGCATCGTAAAATTCGGCAAAGGCGTCCAACCGGAGTTCGGCCGGCTTGCGATCATAGAGGCCGTCGGCTTGAATCTTCAGCTGAGGATCAAGCATGCGCACCCGCACGGTCACGTCTGAGTTCGCAGCAGTGGCGTTGCCGCCCGAAATGAGCACGGTGCGAAACGTCTGATGGGCGGCTTGTATCAGTAGATCTTCGACTGTCGGCCCTATGGAGAGCAGCTGGATACGATTGCAACTGTCAAGGTATTGAGTTTCAGCCTTGGGCAGCGAGGGGTCCACGTTCATCTGGACTGTGAGCGCGATCGGAGGACCGAGATCGGGCAATGTCTGGCGGGTAAAGCGTGACTTGATGGTGTCGCAGGCCGTGAAGGCCCATGCCTGTGTCACAAGCAGTCCGAGGATGAGCAGACGGGTGTTCTTCAAGCAGAGGCCTCCTCTTCAAGGCGGGTTTCGAATGGGGAACGGTACAGGAAAGGGCAGGGCATTGCAACCGAACGCCTTCCACTTGCGACCCTCGCGGGGCTCGTTTATCCTGCTTCCGCTTGCCTCGATGTCGATAACGATCAGGAGTGTGCACCATTGTGTTAGTGCTGGGTCTCTCCAATATGCGCGATGCGGCGGCCGCGCTCGTTTTCGACGGCCGCATCGTGGCGGCGGCGGAGGAAGAACGCTTCGTTCGACAGAAGCATGTGACGGCGTTGCCGGTTCATGCCATTCGATATTGTCTGCGCGAAGCCGGTGTGACGCTACGCGAGGTCGAGGCCATTGCGGTCCCCTGGAAATATTGGCTGGTTGGACGGCGTGCCAGGCTTGCGCTGACAGCGATGGTGCGATCACCGCAATTATTTCGCGTGAAGGGCGTGCGTTCGTTCGAGCGGGTCAGTCAAGAATGGAAGGAATTGTTCTGGCTCAGCCGGGAGCTGACTCAACGAGTTGACAGGGTGAGCCGCCGCCCCGTGTTTCTCGACCACCATCTCTGTCATGCGGCGAGCTCCTTCCTAGTCTCGCCCTTCGAACGGTCGGCGATTCTGGTGGTCGACGGCGCTTCGGAAGCGGATAGCACCTTGATGGCGATGGGAGAAGGGACGCAGATCACGGTGCTCGATCGCACCCCGCTCCCGCATTCACTCGGCCAGTTCTATGCGGCCATGACGGCCTTTCTGGGGTTTCGCCCGGATCACGATGAATATATCGTGATGGGGTTGGCCGCTTCGGGCGAGCCCGCTTTTGCGCCAGTCCTCCGTCGAGAGATCATGCGGCTCCTGCCCCGGGGCCGATTCGAATTGAATACTCGCCTGCTGGATTTCCACCTCGCGCGAGCCGGTCTGTTTGTGGCGGAGTTCGTCCGTGTGTTCGGCCCTCCCCGGCGCTCTTCGGATGAACTTACGCAGCGACATCGAGACCTGGCGGCCAGCGCTCAAGTGGTCCTGGAGGAAACCCTGTTACATCTCGGTCGTCATCTCCGATCCCTCACCGGCGCAGAATCTCTCTGTCTGGCCGGCGGGGTGGCTTACAACTGCATGGCGAATGGTCGCTTGCGCGCTGAACTCGGATTCAAACAGGTCTATGTGCCGCCGGCGGCGGGAGATTCGGGTGCGGCACTCGGCGCGGCCCTGTGGTGGACCGCTAAACGAGGAGGACGCAGCGCAAGGCCGCGGCTGTTGTCCGCTTATTTGGGGCCCGAGTTTGACGAGAAGGTGTGTCGGCTCTCACTAGAGCGGGAGGGTTTGGTGGCTGAACCTCTGACGGATGCGCAGCTGTATGAGCGGGTCGCCACGGAACTGGCTCAAGGGCGATTGGTGTTCTGGTTTCAGGGTCGAATGGAATGGGGGCCGCGGGCATTGGGAAACCGTAGTCTCCTGGCGGATCCGCGACGGGACGACATGCGGGAATTGATCAATAGCAAAGTCAAAGGCCGGGAGCCGTTTCGTCCCTTCGCTCCTTCGGTGATCGAGGAACGGGCCCAGGATTTTTTTGATCTTCCGGCCCCTTCCCCATTTATGCAGTTCACGGTGCGGGTCAAGGCGTCGGCGAAAGGCATCATCCCCGCCGTGACGCATGTCGATGGAACCGCACGTGTCCAGACGGTCACGCGCGAGGCCAATCTACGATTCTATGATCTTCTTGCGACATTCGGTCGCCTCACCGGCGTGCCGGTCCTCCTCAACACCTCCTTCAATGTGCAGGAGCCGATCGTCTGTAGTCCGGACGATGCCGTCCGTTGCTTTCTGCGCACGCGGGTTGAGTGGCTGGTGCTTGGCAACCTCCTGGTGAGGCAATCGGCCCCACAGACTGTTCGCATCCATGAACGCTGAAGCGGTTCGGCGGCCAATCCCTTCTGTCCACAACCTGCTCCTTCTCACCCTGAATCTTCTCTGGCTCGGTTTCGTGCTGAATCTGACTTTTCAGCCGCTCGTGGAACCGGATTTCGGCTGGCATCTCCGCGCGGGCCTGGACTTGATTGCTCAGGGGTGGATCGTGCCCGAGACCGATCCTTATTCCCATACGATGCCGGATTGGCGATGGGTCGAACATGCCTGGTTGACCGATGGCCTCTTAGGATTGTTGTATCGCAGCCTGGATCCTGTAGGCGAGCTCGGCGTCATCGTGTGGTTTGGGCTCGTGACGGCTCTGGCCTGGTGGGTGGCGGCAGGACTGGCTTCGGTGCCGCAGACCTATCGGTTGGCCGCCATGGTGGCGAGCCTCTGGGTGGCATTGCCTTTCCTCGGCGCGCGCACCCAACTGGTCAGTCTGCTTGGCCTGGCAGTGCTCATGCGGGTATGGCAACAGATTCAGCGGGGCCATCGTCACTGGAACGGGGCGCTTCCTCCGCTCTTCCTGCTCTGGGCCAATCTGCACGGAGGATTCACGGCGGGGCTCTTCTTGCTGAGCCTATTCGTCTTGGGAAGTCTCTGTGCGCGGATCTGCGCGGACCATTGGCCCGCCCTGACCGCCTGGTTGAATGAGCCTGTTCTGACTTGGGCCGACCTCCGGCAGGTCATGCTCGCGCTCGGGATTGCCGCGGCGGTGACCTGTCTGAATCCCTATGGGTGGCGGCTTTATGTGGAGATTTATGACTCCTTGACGGACCGTTTCATGATCGACACCTTGCGGGAATGGCAGCCCGTCTCCTTCCAGGGCTGGGCGGGCCAAGCCTATGGCTTCTATCTCGCCGGCCTCGCCTTCCTGATTGCCGGATGGTATCGAAGGGTAGAACCGGTTCGCTGGCTGATGCTGGTGATTGTGTTGGCGCTCTCGCTGCTGCATTGGCGTAACGTCTCGCTGTTTCTCATCGTCAGTCTGCCGTTGGCCGCGGAGTTATTGGCGCTGGCGACAGAGGCCTGTCTTCGAGCGGCGCCGGTGCTGAGAACCTTTGCCGACCCGATCCTTTTTGCGCTGGCCATCGCGGCGGCGTCGGTCCTCTCATTATGGGCGCCCGAGCATATGTCGAAGGTGTGGCGGTCAGGAACCGCTGCTCCGGACTATTTCGAGCAGACCGACTATCCCATCGAAGCCGTGCGATGGATTCGGAATCATCATAACGATGTAGGAACCAGACTCTACAATGACTATGGTTATGGTGGGTTTCTCCTCTGGCAACTTCCCGGAAAGAAAATTTTCATCGACGGCCGCATGCCCGCCTGGCGGATCGGAAATCGCCGCATTTTTCAGGATTACGTTGACCTGAATCGCGAAAACTCGCCTGAGTTGTCCCTGCTGGATCGATATGGAGTGGATTGGGCCTTGATCCCTCGCGGTAGCATCCTGGCCTTAGCCTTGGAAAGACATCCCGCTTGGAACCTGCTGTACGCCGATGCCAAAGCAGTGATCCTCCGACGCAAGGAAGAACTGAACTCCCGTGGAGGCTGAAGACTGCGAAAGAGGGTAGGCCGACGGACGACTGCCTGGTCAGATAGGCAAAATGCCGTTCAGTAAGGCCGCAGGCAGCGAAGCACGGAGCCTGCCATCGGCCCCCGTTGAGGCTGGACGATGAAGGAACGCGATTAGCCGGAGCGTTTCAGTATCCGATTAAAAGTGAGTGGGTTCGGACGTTATAACCGCATCTACGTTGGCGAGCGCTGGTCTGGAGCGAGGCACATAGTGTCCCTCGGCCTCGCGCTTGCGAATGGCCAACAACTCACGAAGCATGCCGAATCCGTCCCGCCAGGGGCGAACTTTCGAGCCTGGCTGGTCGGTCCAATTGATAGGAACCTCAGCGATGTGATAGCCGCGTTGGCGGGCGATGTAGAGTAATTCGAGATCGAAGGCGTAGCCGTCGACACAAGTGACCGAAAAAAGGTCCTGCGCCGCAGACCGCCTGAACAACTTGAACCCGCATTGGGTATCTGCAATGTGTCGGATCCCCAGGCGTTGCACGACGGCATTAAAGAGGGCCCCCAACAGGCTTCGATGCCATCGGGCCCGGACCCTGTAGCGCGGGTTTCGCGAGGCCAATGCTCGCGATCCGATGGCCAGGTCTGCCCCCTGGGCCAACGCGGCTTCCAAGCGTGCAAGTTCTTCGATCGGGGTGGCCCCATCCGCATCAGCAAACAATTGCAGGTGGCCGCGCGCCGCCTGCATCCCGCGGCGCACGGCCGCTCCCTTGCCCATATTGCAGCGCAATTGAATCAGCCGCACCTGGAGACACTGCTGCGCCAGTGATTCGACCGCTTGGGACGTCTGGTCTTCACTGCCATCGTCTACGACCAGGATTTCATACGATTGGCGACGCTGGTCCAAGTAGGTCACCATGCGCTGCAGAAACGGGGGCAGACGACGAGCTTCATTGTAGGCGGGTATGATAATGGAGAGGGCGGGCGTCTGAGTCGAGCACGGTGTCACGTTGGGACAACCTCTGGTCGGAATGTGCTGCGACCGATGCGTTGTGCTGCCGACGAATGGTGCCAACGGTATCTGAGCGGAAGTCGAATTGCAAGGCAAAGTCTCAGGCCTTGACAGCAGCGCCATGTGGCGGTGATCGTATAATGACATCGGCGAGCGATCAGCCAGGCGTAGATGGAGAATCCCCATGTGGACCTATCGAACAGTATCACTGCTTCTGGCCGGAGTCCTGCTGCTCACGGGATGCGCGGCCGCGACTCCTCCCAGTCGGCTCAGCCACTATATTCCGGCTGTCTCACTGACTGATTCGATAGATCAGGGATTACCAGCTTCGCGTCCGGTTCGCGCTGCTCTGGTTGTCCTGGCCGACCGATCTGCTCAGGAGGCGGCGCCGGTGATTCCCGAACAGGCGCAGGATCGGTTGGCTGACAGGCTGGGTGAACGCATCAATCAGGGATTTCCGATCCTCATTGAACGAGTGGTGAATCTTGGCGAGATGACGGCAGGCAAGGCTCCCGATTGGACCGAGGTCGCCAAGCATCAGGGGGTTGATTATCTCGTGGTCGTCGTTCTATCGAGTACCGAGCAAGAATACCCCGTGTCCTTGTTCCTAGGGTGGACGACCCACCGGCAGCCGGGATTTCGACGCGACAACTGGTCTTTGGCCGAAGCGGCCGTGATCGACGGACGCACAGGTGGCGTGCTTCTCCATGCTGAAGGGCGAGCCATGGCCACATTAGACAGTCCGACCGCCCCTGGCATCAATCAATGGTACCCGGTGATTTATCTTCGGCCGCAGGATCCTGAACGACGCATCTGGCCGCCGTCCTATGATGGGGCGCCCCTCACGCTTCGTGTCGTGTCCATGGAGCAGGCCGCCAAGCGATTGGCCGGAAATCTGCAGCGGGCCTGGGTCGATCAGCGCGATCTCGAATTAGCAGCAATGACGGGGCGTACGCCTTGAAACCTATTATTCAACGTCACGGAGTGTATCAACGCCGGCGATGTGAATGTGTTCTGTCCTATTTTTCCTCTTTGAAGGCGATTCGACGAATAGTGTAGAATGATTTCTTTGTCGTCGACGAGGAGTTCCCTTCCCTCATTTTCAGGCTTCCGGAGGAGTACACATGGTGTATCGACATCCGCGCAGTAAGGTGTTGTCCGTCCTCGCAGTGATCACAATGGTGGCTGCCCTGTTCTTAGGCGGTGGATTACAGACCGACTATCAGGCTGAGGCCGCAGGTGTGCCTCCGGCGTTTGCTCAAGGGTTTTCGGAGATTGTCAAAGCGGTCACCCCCGCGGTCGTCAATATCGCCGTGACCGGCGGGGGAGAGACACGCCGCGAAGGTCGCCGCCAGATTCCTCCTGGTCCATTTGGTGGCCCACCTCCGGGACCGGGTGATGAACCACCGGGTATGGAGCCTCCTGGACCTCCAGGCGCGCCTCCCGGCCCTCCCGGCGGCGGTCCGCATCGGCCCGATCAAAGCGCAGGATCAGGCGTGGTGCTCGATCCGAACGGGTACATCGTGACGAATAACCATGTGGTCGAAGGCGCCACCCAAATCACGGTGACTCTGTCGGACCGGCGGGAATTCCCAGCCAAGATCGTCGGCACAGATCCCAAGACCGATTTGGCAATCATCAAGATTGAGGCGAAAGATCTGCCGTCGATGAAATGGGCGGATTACGACGAACTGCAAGTCGGCGACGTGGTCTTGGCGGTGGGAAGTCCGTTCGGCCTCAGTTCTACCGTGACACTGGGCATCATCAGCGCATTGGGGCGAGGCAATGTGGGCATTGCCGACTATGAAGACTTCATTCAAACGGACGCCGCCATCAATCCCGGCAATTCCGGCGGCGCCTTGGTCAACATGCAGGGCAAGCTGATCGGCATCAATACCGCCATTTTTTCGCGGACCGGCGGCTCAGAAGGGATCGGCTTCGCCATCCCGAGCAGCATTGCCACCGACATCGTCGAAAGCCTGACCAAGACCGGTAAAGTCGTGCGAGGATGGATGGGCGTAGCGATTCAGGAAATCACCCCGGCGTTGGCCAAATCCTTCAAGTTGCCCGAGCAGCGGAAGGGCGTGTTGATCAGCGATGTGAATGAAAATGGTCCTTCCCATTCGGCAGGCATGAGGCGCGGGGATGTCGTGGTCGCGTTCAATGGCAAAGAGGTTCAGAGCGTCAGCCAGTTGCGCAACTTAGTGGCTCGCACCACGGTGGGCAAAGATGCGGATATCAAGATTTTGCGCGAGGGCAAAGAGCAGATGCTGAAGGTCAAGGTGGCTGAGCGGCCGTCTGACGAAGTCCTTGCCAAGCGCGAGCCAGGACCAGCCACCGCACCGAGCGAGACGGTCAAGCCGCCGGACAATGTTCTCGCCTCATTGCGGGTACAGATGTTGGACGCGGCGATGCAAAGTCAGCTGAACATTCCCTCTAAGACCAGCGGTGTCGTCGTCAGTTCCGTGGAAACGGGTAGTGCCGCCGAGTCGGCGGGGTTACAGCGTGGTGACGTCATCCAAGAGGTCAACCATGAGGTGATCAAGAGCTTGGAGGATTATCAGAAGGCATCCGCCAAGGTCAAGAAAGACGAAATGGTGGTGCTCTTGCTGAGCAGGCAAGGCAACAATCTCTTCGTCGCCGTCAACCCGAAGTAAGGTACGGTGAGGGCGTGATGTGTTGTGATGACGCAATGACCAGATCACCGGATCACTCACTCACCAGTTTCGTGAATACTCATGGCTGACGGGTTCAAGTTTCAAGAGTGGCTGCAAGACACGATCTTCAAGCCGCTGGAAGACAAGAAAATGCCGGTCATGGAGCATTTGGTAGAGCTCCAAGTCCGGCTGACCAGGGCCGTCATTGTGACCGCGGTGATTTTCGTCGGCACGTTCTTTTACGCCGACACGTTAGTGAAGTGGATCCGGGTCCCGTTACAGAATATGTTCGTGCCCGGATCCCTTTCCTGGATACCGACGGATCTTCCGACCGTTCCCTTCGTTTTTCTCGCGCCTGCGGAAGCACTCTGGCAGAACGTCAAGGTGGCGGGCCTATTCGCCCTGGTCCTGGCAACTCCTTACATCTTGATAGAGTTCTGGCATTTCGTGGTGCCTGGATTACACGCGCAAGAACGGAGATTTGTCGGTCCCTTTGCCATCCTTAGCACCCTGGCCTTCTATCTCGGATTACTGTTCTCGTTTTTCTTCGTCCTGCCCTTTGCCCTGAACTTCTTGATTTCCTATGGCGTGAATGCGGGGTTTATTCCACAACTCTCGATTGCGCAGTACGTCGGCTTCGCGCTCTGGTTTCTGTTGGTGTTCGGCCTCATCTTCGAAGTGCCGTTGGTGATTACGTTGTTGGCCAAGCTGGGGTGGGTAGACGCTCCCCTGCTGAAGCGGTATCGGAAGTGGGCGTTCCTTGCGGCATTCATCTTCGCCGCCATCCTGACACCGACGCCCGACCCCTTCAATCAATGTCTGATGGCATTGCCGATGTACATTTTTTATGAAGTCGGAATCGTGAGCGCCGGAATTTTCAACAAGAAGAAGGCATTGGAACCTGGCGTGTCGCTTGTGCCGGTTGTGGCTGCGGCGGGGCCAGGTGTGGTGAAAACGGGTCCCTCTGTCTCCTCCTCCGGTGGAGGCGATAGTGAATATGTCGGGGTGCCGACCGGGCGTCGAGGTTAGTGGGGCCGAGAAGTTAGCGACACGGCGACACAATGAGGCTGGCTCATCGTGTCACGCATGACGATTTACGCTTTACGAGGAGTCTAGGATGCCACGCGAGTTAAATGTAATCTCACAGCCCGGTTCCAGCAGCGGCGGGGATGCTTGCATCTATATGTGGGCCTGCGCTATTTGCGACGAAAATGAAACCTGCCAGAAAGACAAGGAAGGCCACAGCCGGTGGCTTGTCGCCAAGCGCATGGAACGGATCGAATATAAAGTGTTGGTGATGAGCAACAAGGGCGGAGTGGGTAAAAGCACCTGCACCACCAATCTCGCCGTCAGCCTGGCGCTCAAGGGGTGGCACGTCGGGATTTGCGACATGGACATCCATGGTCCCAACATCCCAAAGATGGTGGGCGCGGAAGGGCAGAAGTTGAAGATCAGCACGTCAGGCGGCATTATTCCCTTCCAGGCCTATAACATGAAGATCGCCTCGATGTCGTTTCTGTTGCAAAATTCGGACGATCCGATCATTTGGCGGGATGCTTATAAATACGAGTTCATCAACCAGCTGTTGGGAGGGGTGGAGTGGCAGGATTTGAACTTCTTGCTGATCGATCTGCCCCCCGGCACGGGCAACGAATCCGTGACGACTATCGACCTGTTGGGCGGAGTCAGCGGGGCCGTGATCATCACGACGCCCCAAGAGGTTGCCTTGCTCGATTCACGCAAATCCGTCACCTTTTGCAAGGACAGCGAGGTGCCGATCATCGGCATTGTCGAAAACATGAGCGGGCTGGAATGTCCCCACTGCCACAAAGAAGTGAATGTGTTCCGCAAAGGCGGCGGTGAAGCATCGGCCACCGACATGGGCGTTCCATTCCTGGGACGGATTCCGCTGGATCCCGATGTCGTGACGCAGAGTGATGCGGGGGAGCCGTTTGCCCTGTTCAATTCCGACTCGGCGACCGCGCAGGCCTATCATGACATCGCCAACCAAGTCGAAACGTTCTGCAAAAAGAGCGGATCGTTGGTCAAGATTGCGCCGCGTCAGCAACATTGAGGAGAGTGACGTGGTGAAAGCTGCCGATGCGACCATTGGTTTGACACCTCTTCACGAAGCGCAGCGGATTGTGCTGGATGCCGCATGCCCGCTCGGGCTTGAAAAGATCTCGATCCTCGATACGCTGGGGCGGGTGCTCGGCGAGGATATCGTGGCGGAACGATCGAACCCGCCTTGGGACAACTCCGCAATGGATGGCTTTGCCGTGCGGGCCGAGGACATCGCACAGCAACATGCGATCTCGAAACCGGTCACGTTAACAATCATCGAAGATGTGCCGGCCGGGAAGATGCCGACGAAGTCTGTCGGGCCCGGACAGGCCATTCGCATTATGACCGGCGCGCCCATTCCCAAGGGAGCGGATACGGTCATCAAGGTTGAGGACACCGAACATACCCCCGATACGGTACGGGTATTTAAACCGGAACCTCGCGGGTCGAATATTAGGCCTGAAGGTGAGGATGTCAAAGCGGGCGACTGCATCATCTCCAAGGGCACGCAGATCCGCTCCGGCGAAGCGGGGATGCTGGCAATTTTGGCCAAATCTTTCGTGCTGGTGTACCAGCGTCCGCGGGTGGCCATCTTGTCGACCGGGGATGAACTCGCCGATCTCGACGAACGGTTCAGCAACGAAAAGATCATCAACTCGAACAGTTATGGCATTGCCGCGGCGGTGCGGGAGGCTGGGGGAATTCCAATTCTGCTGGGCATTGCGCGGGACACGCCCGCCGCGCTGAAAGAAAAAATCTCCCATGGATTGAACGCCGACATTCTCGTGTTGTCAGGCGGCGTCTCCATGGGGGACTATGATTTTACCAAGGCGGTGTTTCGAGATTTGGGCGCGGAGATGAATTTCTGGAAGTTGGCCATCCGCCCGGGACAACCGCTCGCCTTCGGAAAAATTCAGGGCAAGCTCGCATTTGGTCTGCCCGGGAATCCCGTTTCCTCCATGGTGACATTCGAACAATTGGTTCGTCCCGCCATGCTGAAGATGGCCGGAGCCCAAATGGTGGGCCGTCCCTTGCTCGAAGCGGCCTTTCAGGAGAAATTTTCCAAACGAACGGATCGACGTCATTTTCTCCGTGGGGTCCTTTGGCGGGAAGGCGGCGTCTTCAAGGTTCGGACGACCGGCGATCAAGGCTCGGGCATCCTCACCTCCATGGTCAAAGCCAACTGTCTCATCGATATTCCTGTCGAGGTGGAACGCCTGAACCCAGGCGATCTCGTGAGCGTACAACTGCTGAGCGGGTCGACGTGGATGGAACAGGCCGCTCCTCTTCCCTTAACTGGCCATCGTTCCTCCTGCTGTTGAACCCGAAAGGAATCGCTTCATGGCCGTTCCCATCCTGTGTTTTGTCGGACGATCAAACAGCGGCAAAACGACGTTGATTGAGCGGGTGATTCCCGAACTGGTGCGCGCCGGGTATAAGGTGGCGACCGTCAAACATGCCGGCCATGGGTTCGATCTTGATACGGAGGGGAAAGACAGCTGGCGTCACAAGCAGGCGGGGGCGAGCGCGGTGGTCATCATTTCGAAAAGCAGCTTGGCGATGTTTGCGGATGTGTCGGACCACATGAATGTTGAAGATGTGCGAGAGCACTACCTGGATTCCTCGTACGATTTGATCCTTGCCGAAGGCTGGCGTAGCGAGGGGTATCCCAAGATTGTCGTGGTGCGCGATCAAATCGGCGAGGTTCCCGTGTCACAGGATGGCCTTCTGGCGGTGGTGTCCAACAAACCGGTCGATACGTCCGTGCCGCTGCTCGATCCGGATGATGTGCCGGCGGTGGCGGCGTTGATCATCCGACATTTCCCCAAACCCCCGCGAGACGATGCGTAGAGCTTCCGCCCTTGCGATCGGGGCGATCGTGGCCGGCGCAGTGGCGGTGGGGGGAGTGGCGATTCCACTCACCAATCATCCGAAGTTTTGCGCCAGTTGTCACACGATCAAGCCGTCCTACGAGAGCTGGCTCCGATCATCACACAAAGAAGTGGAATGTGTGGCTTGCCATGTCAGGCCCGGCATTGTGGGGTGGTTGCATGACAAGGCCTGGCATGGGACGAGAGATGTAGCCATCACTCTATTCGGCAAGCCGACGGAGCCTCATAATCTGCAGGCGCAGGTCGATTCCGCCGTCTGCCTGGGTTGCCATCGCCACATCCTGCGTGTCTCCGAAGTGGCTGTCCGGGACCTGCCGATGCCGGTCAAGGATGTGGGATTGATCATGAGCCACCGCAAACATATGGACGCGTTCAGCGCGCGAGGCCAAGGCGAGGGATGTACGACCTGTCACGCAGCGGTCGTCCATGAACCGCCGATCAAGGGCTATCCGATTGTGATTCCACGCGGGCACGTCGCGGCCGACAGCCGGCCGTGGAAACCCGAACATCCCGAGGGTTCGGTACTGCACAAGCGGGCGTTGGCGGACTGTTTTCGCTGTCACGACAATAAGACCGAATACAACGGGAAGGTGCTGAGCCGGAAGTGCGAAACCTGTCATCTGCCTGAGAAACTCGCAGACCTCTTATCGTTTTAATCCACAGGAACGAGTGTGCCATGTCATCAGCGGTGGTCGAAGTCCGCGATCTGACCAAACGCTTCGGTGAGTTCACCGCAGTGGACGGCATTTCCTTCGACATTCAACGAGGCGAGATCCTCGGGTTGCTCGGTCCCAATGGAGCGGGAAAGACGACCACCTTCCAGATGATGCTCGGTTTGGTCACGCCGACGTCGGGAGCGATTCGGATGTTCGGGCTGGATCTCCAGACCCATCGGGGGGAGATTCTCCAGCAGGTGAACTTTTCTTCCACCTACATCTCGCTTCCCTATGCGCTGACGGTAGAGGAGAATCTTACGGTCATCGGGCGCTTGTATGGGCTATCGAACATCCCCGGCCGGATCGACGAGATGGTCAAGAAACTGGAGATGCAGGAGTGGCGTCACAAACTCACGCGCAAGCTCTCTTCCGGACAAATGACCCGGTTGACCTTGGCCAAGGCATTGCTGACGGAACCAAAAATCCTGTTTCTGGACGAACCCACCGCCAGTCTCGACCCGGATATTGCCCACAAGATCAGGGCGATTCTGCTGGACGAGCGGCGCGCCAGCGGGCTCAGCATTCTCTATACCTCGCACAATATGCGGGAGATGGAAGAAATGTCCGATCGTATTATTTTTCTACAGAGGGGAAAGATTGTAGCCGAAGGCACGGCTCAGGACATCGTCGCTCGGTTCGGGCAGGCAGACTTGGAAGACGTGGGGAGTACAGGCATTCATGGTTGACGTGGGATTGTCCTTTGGCGCGGGCCTGCTCATCGCCGGGTTCGGCATCATGCTGCTGTGGGGGCTGTTGTGGCTGGTCGTTGGAACCATTGGGTTGGCGAGGCGGACCTGCGGCTCCGTCATTCTTCTTAGCAGCGCCAGCAGCAGCAGCATCGCGGGTCTGTCGATCGCGGGCCTGCTATGGGCCATGGATCAGGCCAGACTGAGCAGTCCAGCTTTTCACATGGGGCTTCTGTCGATCCCACTGGTGTTGATGGGGGCGAGTGGTTTCCGTTTAGGTGACGGACGCCGGATCGGTCCGGCCTTCGTCGAAGGGAGCCGTGCGATGTGGCATCAACTTCTTGGCGTCCACCAAGACGGGTGCGGACATTGCCACGAGAAGCCCTGCGAGGAGCGGCCGTAGGGACGATGGCCTATCATCGTATCGCAGCGCTGGTGATCCGGCATCTGTATCTCTATCGACGCAGCTTGCCGCGGATGATGGAAATCATCTACTGGCCGTTTCTGGATTTGGTCGTCTGGGGATTCATTACGGTGTATTTGGCGACCTTCCAAGGATCTATGCCGGCCGTCGTCACCTTTCTGCTCGGAGCGCTGATCCTGTGGGACGTGTTGTTTCGATCACAACAGGGCATCGCCATTTCGTTTCTGGAGGAAATCTGGGCGCGCAACCTCATGAATCTGTTTGCCAGCCCTCTCACTCCGAACGAGTTTCTGGCCGCCACCATGGTCATGAGCCTGTTCAAGGTGACCGCCGTGTCGCTGGTCATGTCCGTCTGCGCCTTGGTCTTCTATGGATACAACGTCTTCATGATGGGCCTCTGGCTGATGCCGTTCATCGTCAATCTGGTCTTGGCCGGGTGGATCATCGGTGTGCTGACGACGTCGCTCATCATGCGGTTCGGGCAGGAGGCGGAGGTCTTGGCCTGGAGCATGGTCTTCTTGTTTCAGCCCATCTCTTGTGTCTTCTATCCCATGGATGTCTTGCCGACCTGGTTGAAGGGCGTGGCCTGGATCAACCCGGCTGCGCATGTGTTTGAAGGCATGCGGGGGCTGCTCGCGACGCACGCAGCTCCTCTCTCCAGTCTCGGCCTGGCCACCGGATTGAATGCCCTGTATCTCGTGGCGGTCATTGTCTGGTTTCATCACACCTTCAATGTGTGCAAGGATCGTGGATCGTTGGTGCGGGTGGGAGAGTAATCGGCGGGGATATGTGGCCAGGTAGGGGAAGGGAATGAAGATCACATCAGGGCACGTGCAACCAGCACAATCGGCGGTCGATCTCGAGGCGTTTTCGTTTCATCAGACGCCGGTCCTCGTCATCGAAAATTTCTGGTCTCCCGAAGAGCGGGGTCAGTTTCGAGAGGCGATGCAGCGCGCCAACTGGAATCAACTACAAGATCTGTCCTACGTACGGCATGACTTTCCGAACTCCGGTAACTGGGCCAAAGCCGAAATCGCCCAGCCGCAAGCGCAGCTGCTGCTGAGCAAGCTGCAGATATCCTGCATCCATCAGTACATCGAATCCTTTCCGAACATCGTACGTCGCCATTTGGGGTTCAATTACTATTCCTATGGCGTCGGAGACTGTTTGCTCACCCATGATGATACAGACCAAGGCCATTCGAAGGGCGGGAAGCCCGTGCCCCTTCGACGTCTGGCGCTGGTGACCTATTTCCATGAAGAATGGCAAAGCGATTGGGGAGGCGAACTCATGATCTATGCGGTGGCGGGTACGCGCCCTGGTGGCAAACCGGACTTGGCCATCACCCATTGCATTGCGCCAAAACCAGGATCGCTGGTCATGTTCACGGTGCCGCGGTTCCACCGGGTCTGCCGCGTGGATCAAATGGCGGGAGACCATAAACGGCTCTCGATTGCCGGCTGGTTCATGACCGAACATCGGTAACCGTGATCGCCCGATGATCGGAGCGCCGGCACGAATGTGGTTCCGTTCGCGCCGGGCCCTAGTCGGTTTCGCGAGCGCGCCTGCTGATGGCTGCCCCTGCATCGTGGCTCATGCCACGCTCGGCGGATAGTTGATTTCCAGTACGGTTGGAACGGAACTCTCGCCCTCGTAGCGGATCTCCCAACGGCTCCATACCGTCATGCGCGAGCCGTCTCGCCGAATGTGAATGAGCTCGCCTTCCCAGAAGCCGGTGTTCGTGAGTTCCGTCTCAATGTCGGGCAGAGGCTTTGGGAAGAGGGTCTTCAAAAGGTTGTGGGAGCGCTTGCCGAGGGTGTCATCCTTCTCCCAGCCGTAAAGACGTTCGGCGCCCTTGTTCCAGAAACGAATCGTTCCATCCGGTGTTCGTATCATGACGGCATCGAACTCGACATTCGGAGAGGTCTTGCGGTGAGGTTGCATGCCTCGGTATTTGACGATACGGGCAGGATTGCCCACCACGATGGCATTGGCCGGAACATCTTTGGTGACGACTGATCCGGCGCCCACGACCGCTCCCGTCCCGATACGCACTCCGCTGACCACGATCGCGCCGGAGCCCAACCACACGTCGCTCTCGATGTTCACATCGCCCTTGGTAGTGAGGGGCTGCTGCTGCATAAGGAAGCCTGGCTGAGTGCCATGGTTGTGTGGAAACACTCTGCAATAGGATGCGAGCATCACATGACGTCCGACTCGAATATTCCCCAGATGGGCCGAAAGCTCGCAGCCGGGTCCGATCGACGTGTAACCGTCGATCGTAATGGTTCCCCCTTGGCCGGTCTCGAGAATCGTATTGCTGTCCACATAGACATGTTCACCGAGGGCGATCTTTCCTCCGTTGGTCGATTGGTCGATGCGGACATGATCTCCGATTACGACATGGGGGCCGATCTCTAATGCGCGATGATAAATGTTTGCCGTGGGAGCGATATAGCCCCGCGTATTCATGGCCGACAGACTGTGATAGCCGTGTGATCCGGTCTTGGGTATCCCCCCAGAGATGGCAATTTTGGTTGCCATCCGGCCAAACGGCGAGAGACTACTGTATCGCATCCAAAATCGCGTCCAGGTGTGGGCCAATCGCGGCAAATAGCGTTCGCGTATCAGCGCCCGGATACCCGAAAGACCGTGAGTGCGTCCGGCTCGACCCAACATCGAGAGTCTCCGCCGTAACCGATGGAGAAAGGTTTCCTGGTCCATGCATTTACATTAAAACCTCAGTCAGGTCATGTCAATCGTCGCTCGGCTCTGTGTCACATGGTCATGACTGATGCGTATGCGGCATTTCCCGGCTTGTATGACGAATGGACGCGTGGTAGGATCCGCCCCGTCTCTCACTGGGCCTGGTGAGGGATGCGTTGAAATGGTTCAGGCCCGCTATCGATATTGCCTTGGCCGGGAATCTAATCGAAAGCCAGACCCAAGTCGCCCTTCTATGCCGCGTCTTTGGCCCGTCCTTTCCCTTTCTTTCCTTCGTGCGAGACAATGTCATTACCCAAGAGGAGGACCCACATGGGTTCCAAAATTTACGTTGGTGGGTTGCCCTATTCGGCGACCGAGCAGCAGTTGAGTGATCTGTTCGCGGTGCATGGGGCAGTCGAATCAGCCCGTATCATCACGGACAAATTTACCGGCCAATCGAGAGGCTTCGGATTCGTCGAAATGACCTCCTCGGACGAAGCGCAGAAAGCGATTTCCGCCCTGAATGGGACGGATATGGGCGGCCGAACATTAACCGTCAATGAAGCGCGTCCTCAGGAGCCGCGATCCGGTGGCGGAGCGGGCCGAAGCGGTGGCGGAGGATTTGGCGATCGTGGGGCCAAGCGGGACCGCTGGTAACCACGAGCTCACAACAGAAAAAGGGGCAGTCACCTCCAGGTGGCTGCCCCTTTTTTTGGGGGGGAGTGTGGCCACGGCGATGGTCTGTGCCGATCAGTCCGACAACCTCAGACTCTGTGTTCACTGGTGTAGGATGGATCAGCCGGGGGTGATCGGGACCGTTGGTAATGTCTGGGGGCGGCCAGGGAAGGGTTACTTGAGGAGTCGCAGCTCGAGGTCGTCGAAATAGGTCACGGCGTCGGCTTTCGTCCACAAGCCGATTCGGCCCTTGGACCACATATTGTCGCAGACACGAAACAATGTGGCCTTGTCGTACAGGACTCTGATATCGCACCCCAGCTGGATGATCCGGAGTTGGTGCCAGCCTGCCGCCGGAAGCGCGTAATCGATTTGTTTGACGACCTGCAGCACGCCCTTCACTGCACGATAGAGACGAATCTTTTGTTCCACCAGGCTGGCTCGGAGAAGGTAATAATTGCGGTCGTCGAGGGCATGCCAGATCAGTCCTCCGCCGAGATCGGCCTTCCCGGCCACCGCTAAATAGGAGACGTTGAGATCGACATTGACGCTGTCGGTTCCCTCAACCAGGAGAAGCTTGTGCGCCTGGTCGGTTCCTTTGGGCAGCAGTTGAGCCAGAACCTGGGACGGACTTTGCGCACGGTCGGTGATCAGGATTTTCCACTCGCCGGAGGGTCGTCCATCAAAGAGGGTGCCGACGACGAAAGAGCTGGGTAAGGAACCTGGAGCGGCGCCATCGAAGTTCCACTGTCGGGTCTGAGCGGGTTCCGGCTCCGCCGGAAAAGACCGATTGGACCAAAGACCGATGATCCCAAGAGCGGCCAGGATAACCGCTCCCCAGGACAGGCGTCGGTGGAGTAGAACCCAAGGTCTCGGAGTGATCATCGCGGTTCCCGCCAGTCAGAAATGCGCAGGACTGTACACTAAACAAAGATCAGTCGGCGAGCCTGTCGTGAACATAGTGGGCCTGAGAAACGCCGCAGGTCTGGCGACGGTTGTGTTACCGCCGTTGCGCCCAAGAAGGCGGCAGGCATCATTGAGGCATCTCCAGTTCGCGCAGCTTCGCCTCGGCCTGTTCGATCCAGCGTCGGTTGGCCGGGGTATCGAGCTCCAGCCGGAGGTACTGTCTCAGCTCCTGAGCGGCTTCCATACGCTGTCCGATGCCGGCCAAGGCATGACCAAGGTTAAAGCGAATTTTTGCATCGTTCGGTCTTAAGTGCAGCGCGGTGCGGAATTCGCTGATGGCCGCTTCAGGATTGCGTTTCTCCATTAAGGCCAGACCCAGATTAAAGTGTGTGTTGATGTCGCTGGGTTGAAGGCTGGCTGCCGTGCGGTACTCTGCGAGGGCCCCGTCGAGATCCCCCATCGCCTTCAGGGAGACCCCGAGATTATTGTGCGCGTTGACGTCGCTGGGGCGTTGATGCAGCACGGTTCTGAATTCTGAAATGGCGCCTTCCAGATCCCCCATTTCCTTTAGGGCGACGCCCAGATCATTGTGAGCCTTCAGGTCATCGGGTTTGAGGCGGAGCGCCGCCTTGAATTCAGTGATCGCTTCATCGTGTTGGCCTATGTCCAAAAGTGTATTGGCCAGATTGAGGTGGGCGGCGAAATAATTCGTCTGGAGACGAAGCGCGTGTTTGAACTCGTCGATGGCTTGCCCGAGATCTCCCTTGAATACAAAGGCGACGCCGAGGTCATTATGGCGCATCGCTTCCGCGTCGTTGTCGACCGGTTTGGTGACGGTATCCGGGGTGGAAAGGATTTGTTCTTCCACTAACGGCGTGTTATCGGCAGGTGGGGGCGGAGAAGGGGGTTTTCCCGAGGGAGCAGCGACCGATGTGGCGAAGCAGGGCACAAGTACCAGCGAGGACATGAGCAAGAGGCCAGGGATTGAGCCGATCCTGATGTGGCCGCGGACACCATCTGGCATGGAAACTCCTTCCAAGAGGATGCAGTGGGAATGACGAAACGGCGTCACCGCGGTCTGGTTTGCCGCTCGCGAGAAACCCTCAATCGCATGTGGCCAAATAGCCCTATCCCAACAAGAAATTCAAGGTGAAAGTCCGCGACCTCGTGCCCGAGATCGTCAGATTGTGAGTTGAACCATCGATTGGAGAGGCGATGGGAGCAATGGTGACTGGCATGCTACTGCTCGGTTACGCTCCGGGCGGTGGGAGTGGAAGCGTCCGGCGGAGCGGGCCATCCACCACCGACGGCTTTGTAGAGACCCACCATGTCGGTGAGGCGGGCTCGCTCCGTTTGGGCGAGTTGGGTTTCAGCCGCGAGCATCGTGCGTTGGGCATCGAGGACATCGAGATAGTTCACCAGTCCTTTGCGGTACCGCACATCCGCCAAGCCGGCGGCGGCGGTGGCCGCAGCCACCTGTTCACGCTGGCGCGCCAGTTGTTCGCTGCGTGCTTGAATGGAGACCAGCAGGTCCGCGACTTCGCGAAAGGCAAGTAGAATGGTTTGTTGGTAACTTTCCAGCATTTGTTGATAGCGCGATTCGGCGGCATCCAGCCGCGCGACGTTCGTGCCACCCAGAAAAATGGGGAGGGTTACCGACGGGCCGATGCTGTAGGTGGCGCTGTTTCCCGTGAACCAGTTCGTGAATTCCACGCTCTGTAATCCCCCCTGGCCCGTGATGGAGAACGACGGGAAAAAATAGGCGCGCGCCTGGCCGATCCTGGCATTGGCAGCCATGAGGGTGGCTTCCGCCTGCAGGATATCTGGCCGCCGCTCCAACAGTTGCGAGGGAAGGCCCACGGGAATCTCCGGCTGAACCATCACGGCTCGTAACGATTTCGGCTGCAAGAGGACAGAGCCGGGAGAAGCTCCCGTCAGGACTTCCAAGCGGTGCATTTCCATGGTGCGCAGGCGAGTCAGATCAGGAATCTGTCCGGCGCTTTCTGCCACCAGGACTTCCGTCCGTTTCACATCGAGATCAGAAGCCAGTCCCACCGACGCCCGCTTGATGATGATGTCCAACGATTCTCGACGCAGCGTCAGGGCGCGCCGGGCGATTTCGATTTGCTCGTCCAATTCACGGATGCGAAAGTAGGCTTGGCCGACATCGCCGATCAACGTCAGCGCAATGGCGCGGGCGTCCTGTTCGATGGCGTGGGCTTCTGCCGAGGCAGCTTCCAGTCCGCGCCGGATGCGGCCCCAGACATCCAATTCCCAACGGAGATCGGCTGCTCCGTTCCACAGGTCAAAGCTGCTGCCGGGGGTGGCGAATACCTGTGGCGTGGGTTGTTGGCCGGTGGCGAGGCCCAAACCAGCCAAGGTATTTTTTGAAATCGCGACGTTGGTATAGCTGCCCTGCACATTGAGCTGAGGATAGAGTCCGGCGCCGGCAGTCGTGACCGAAGCCCGCCCCTCCAGGACGCGGGAGACGGCCCGGCGCACGTCGTGGTTCTGCGCGAGCGCGCGTTCGATGAATTCAGTCAACTCCTGATTGTGGAATGACCGCCACCAGTCCGCCTCCGGGATTTTGTCCGAGTTCCCTGCGGCCGGGGAGCCCGCTGCCATGCTGCTCCAATCCACCGGCGTCTCGATGGGTGGCCGACGATAATCAGAACCCTGCAAGCAGCCGGTGGTTGAGGACATTACCAGAAGACCCGCCAGAACAGAGACTGCAGCACTCCGGTTGGACGATATCCGACTCATTGCGTCCGTTCTTCGGCTGGGCGCTCACCGCGCGATGTCTGTGGAGAGGTCGGTGAGGGAGTCCGATCGATGAAGACATCCACCTGTTGTCCGGCATAGATGGGAAACGGCGGACGCTCGAAGCGGTAGATGATTTGAAGGACCCGCGTGTCGACCCGTTCGCTATTGTCTCCCGTCAGGGACTTTTTGGGTACGATATAGGGCTCGACCCGAACGAAGGTCAGTGGAATGGCCTGAGCCGTACTGCCTTTGAGATAGGCGATGCCGGGCCGCTGTGGAATGACGAGGGGCGCGTTGACCTCATCCACTTCCGCCCGTACTTGAAGCTGTTGCATGTCTCCCAGGAGCATGAGGGGCTCGCTCGCGCCGGTCGTGAGGGCATATTCACCGGCCCTTACGTTGACCTGCAAGATAGTGCCGGGGCGTGGAGCGCGGACGGTCAGTCGGTCCAGCAGGATCTGTGTTTCATCCCGTTGCGCGATAACCTGTTTCAACGTGGCTTCAAATCGGCTGAGGGCGCGCTTCGCCATTTCCGAGGCATACCAGGTGCGTTTCACGTCGTCTTCGCTGACGGCGCGGCTGTCGCGCACGGCCTGCAGCCGCTTGAGCTGCGTGTCGAGGTCGCCGATGCGATATTTCTGTTCCTCGACTTGGGCCTCTGCCGGTGGAATCGCCGCCTGACGAGCCACCAGTTGCGCGCGAAGGTCCCGATTATCCAACTGGAGGAGAGAATCGCCTTCGCTCACACGATCGCCGACCGCGACGTACACTTTCGTCACGAGTCCGGCGGCTGGCGGTCCGATGCGCACATTTTCGTTGACGGCTTCGATGATCCCGGTGGCGGCGACGGTGGTGTCATAGGGGGACCGGGGCGGTTCGATCAATGCCGTCGGCATGGGCGTCGGTTTGCCGGCGGTCAGGACCGTCCAGGCCGCGAGCGTCACGCCGGCGAGGGCGAGCCAGACACTGAACCGATTGAGAATCCTCATGCGATGGCTGGAATACGCGGCTGTCATGGGTGACGACGATCACGCAGCGGTCGGATGCTCGCCCCACGTCTCGAATCAACTCCATGATCTTGTGGCCGTTGGGTCCGTCGAGCGCCGCGGTTGGTTCGTCGCAGACGAGGAGCTGCGGTTCATTGACCAACGCCCGTGCGATGGCTACCCGTTGCTGTTGCCCGCCGGACAGATTCTTGGGGAGGAACTCCGTCCGATCGCCCAGGCCCACCCGTTCGAGCATCAGCCGCGCCCGTTCGATCGCCTCGCTCTTGCGATTGTTTTGGATCAGCAGCGGCACGGACACATTTTCCGCTGCCGTCAAGGCAGGCAGGAGGTTGAACTGTTGGTATATAAATCCCATCGTGCGCCCTCGGAATTTGGTGCGGGTGCCCGGTGACATGCTGGTCAGCGAGGTTCCGAGCACCTGGAGGTCGCCCGCATCGATATCCAGGATTCCGGCAATCGCCGAAAGCAGCGTCGTTTTTCCTCCGCCGGATTCGCCCACGAGCAGCAAGAGCTCGCCGAAATACACATCCAGGTCGATGCCCTTGAGCACCGTCACCGAGGTCTCTCCGGATCCGAACGACTTGACAAGTCCGCGGACCTGTACGGCCGCGGAAGCCTGCGGTCGTGCTGGTTCGCCCATCGGCTCCTGTGACTGTGACGCACCATCCATAAACGTCATCGAAAGACGATCGCCGGTTCGAGCCGCGCGAGTTTGATAATGCTGATGAAGGCCGACAGGGTACAGATCATCAACAGGGCGACAAAGACAAGCAGGAGCAGCGGCCAGGTTTCAACGAAAGGCAGCTGGCCTTCCTGCGCGGTCAACAGGCCGAAGCTGGTGGCCAAGCCGACGCCCACTCCATAACTAGTGATGCCCACGGTAAAGGCCTGTAACAGAATCATGCGTGCCAGTGTTGCTGTGGTGGCCCCCATGGCCTTCAACGCGCCGAACTGCCGAAGGTTCTCAACTGTAAACAGGTAGAACGTCTGTCCCGCGATGGCCATGCCGACGACGAAGCCCAGGAGGATCGTGGTGCCGAAGTTGATGCCGATCCCGGTGTTCTTCAGCACCCATCCGATGGTTTTCCACCCGAACTCCTCGCCTGTGAAGGCGCCGAGCTTCGTCTGGTCGCGGATGCGCTGGATCACCTCTTCGATCGGTGCGTCGTCTTTGGCCTTGGCGAGGACATAGGAAAGGGTCCGACGCTCACGGGGCACATAGCGTAACGCGCGTTCATAGGTCGTATAGACCACCGGAATGTTCGTGAAGGTTTTTTGAGTCTTGGCGATGGCCACGACGCGGGCCAGCTTATCGTTCAGTTCGAAGACCGTGCCGACCGTGATGACCTGCGGCCCTCCCATCCGTTCCACGGCCCACTGGTCCACGGCGACCGCATCCGGCTGGCGCAAGTCTTCGAATCGTCCCGCCAGGACTTCCGCCGGACGGCCGATCAAGGTGGCGGCGTCCAGACCGGTCAGGGTGATCTGGTGATATTCCCCATTCGCCAGGCGGGCGCGTAACAACCCTTTATAGAGGGGAACGGCCCATTCCACACCGGGGATGCTGCGCACCCGATCGACCGTGGTATCGGCGATCGGTTTCACTTCATCGACTTGCGAGATGCCGGGATCCGTCACCCAGATGGGAACGTTGAGATTGCTGATGCTCGATTGGGACCACATCATGAGGCCCCAGAAGATGGAGCCCTGCTGGACGATCAGCATCACGGCAAAGGTCAAGCCGCAGAGGAGCATGAGGTACTTCGCGCGATCTCCGAAGAGCATTCTGAGGGCGATGTAGTTCATGCAGCAGGCTCGCGATTCTGCGACGAGTCTAAGGATGAGGCCTCGTGCGGCCTGAGTGACTTGAGGGCTCAGCTCGACGGCACATTATCATGCCTCCGTTTCAGATTACCAAGAACGAGGACATGGCGCTTCCGAGACCTAGGGGGGCCGCGGGGAGCGTTCCTTCATGGCATCCAGGCGGCGTTTGTCGAGCGTCACATGCAGGGCTTTTTCCTGCGTGACTGTGACCGCTCCGCGAGCCTGGCCTTTGGCCTTCCGGACCCATTTCCGGCGTGTGTAGATCACCTCACCCTTTCCACTCTTTTTGAGATCACTATAAAGCAGCGCCAATGTGGCGGCGTCTTTTAGCGTTTCCGGCGGCGGATCAGTTCCTTTCTCCAAGCGAACTACGACGTGGGAACCGGGAGTCCCATGAGCATGCAACCAGAGATCGTCACTCTTGGCGAGACCGAACGTGAGTTCGTCATTCTCGCGGGCGTTGCGCCCTACGAAGATTTGATGGCCGTCGGATGAAATGAAACGCCTGAACGGCCCGCGCCGTTCCTCACCGGCAGCCCGCCGGCGATCGGTGGGTTTTGTCCACTGTGGGGCGCTGGCCCCGTCGCCGACCGGCGCTTGCCAGGTTCCATGTTTGATAGTGTCTAGTTCGGTCTGGACTTGCTGTACTTCAGTCTCGATGGCAGCTAGTCGCGGCGCGATTTCACGCTGGGCTGACACGAACTTTCTATATTTGGCAAAATACGCATCCATATTGGCCTGCGGCGCCTTCGTCGGATCCAACGGAATCGTCAACTCAGGCAAGGTCTCATCGTAATAGTCCACCACTGTGACGGAGGTGAGTCCCTTCTTCAGGGATCTAAGATTGGCTTTCAGCAATTCCCCATACCGCGCATAGGGCTCGTATTTCGTGGCCTGTTCGAGATCGCGGCTCAGGGCCGCCATCCGGCGCAGGTGTTTCTTGAGGGTTCTTCGCAGAACCGATTCTCGTGCTCGGAGCTGTGCCAGTTGTGACAGGTCCACCTCACGTTCTCGGTACAGCGTTTCCAGTTGGGCTGAAAGTGGGAAAGGCTCGGCATCGGATGGTGGTTCCGGTGCAGGCGCGACCGAATCGTGACTGCGTGACGGGGCGTGCGAAGGGGCCTGGTATGGCTGACCGCTCCGCTCCTTGTTGTGCCGGATTGTCGCCAGCACACGCTGTTCTCCATCAAGAAACAGCAGGTCGGCATTCCTGCCGAACAGTTCGGCGACCAGGGAAACCGGCCCGTCACGACTTGTGAGATCGATCCGAACGATGCGGTCGTCTGAGATCTGACGGATCGCCTCGATGCGCGCGCCCTGAACCCGGGCCCGTAACAATTGGCAGAAGGACGGGGGCGTCGGTGGACTGGGTAAACTCCGGCGAACGAGATGTATCCGAGCGGTCTCGTCGTGGACCGAACAGAGCAGTCGCCGAGTATGCCCTGGGACGCGAATTTCCAACAATAGAACATCGGGGAGTGGTTGCGTGATTTTCTGAATCCAGCCTTCCGCCAAGGCCGGTGCCAGTTCCTGAACAATGGAACCAATTTCTGTCGCAGTGAGAGCCATTTCCGTTTGCCTTGCTGGATAATGGGAGAAAACCTGTGTGGGTGCTCGTCAGGCCCTCGTTGTCTTGTCCTAGACAGGTTTTCAGCAGGTTGGCCGATTCTACCCAATTCTGTCCCATGTAACCAATTCGATCACAGGCGGTTCAATTTGTAGCGCCAGGCTGAATTTTGGCTCCTTCCCACGGTTTGTGCCGTGCGAGTGGATGAAGCATGCCGCTCGGTGGCATCCAGATTGCTTCTCTTCAGCTTCTAATGGCCGCGGCATGGGGCCGGCCGCGAGATACCGGTATCTCGCCGGTGCCTGCAACGCCAGATGTCCGAAGGGAGGCGATTCATGACCTGCACGAGATGTGAGGGATTGATGGTTTCGGATGACCTGCTCGATCTGCAAGAAAGTTTTCACCCCATGAGGTTGGAGGGGTATCGCTGTTTGAGTTGTGGCAACGTCGTGGATCCGCTGATCCAGCGTCACCGTATGGTGCAGAATTCACATCTCCGTCCGGCCCCTGCTTCCCGGCCCGAAAAGCCGTTTCTCTTCGATCTCATCAAGCTCACGGCATAGGCGACACTCCGCGGGACTCGCGCCGGCTTCGCGGAGTCACGCGGAGGCGCATCGCTTGGCGAGCATCCCCGCTCGCTTCGGGCCAGTCAGCCCTCCTTCAGATCACCTCTGCGACGGGAATCAGATTGCCATGAGCAGCCTGCTGACCGAGTTCCCCTGAACCCCTCGCTCTGTCTCACGCGAGTCTTGTCTGTCCTCGTCCTGGCGGGCACGCGGCCTTGTCAGGCGCGGGATAGTCGCGTACAGTGCGCGCGCACTGACTCCTTCTCGAAAGGCCATAGAACGATGAGAGTGATGGATGCTCGATTTCTTACAGGGCTGATGGTGGAGTTTCAGGGATCGATGCGTGGCCTGCTGAAGGACCTCTGCCGGGATTTTGAACGTAATTACTCAGAGTCCGCTCAGGCCCTCCATCTGCCGCTCGCGTGGTTTCGAGCGATTGAACACTCATTGGCGCCGGCGGAGTTCGGCAATTGGAAAGTCGTGGGATGGATTGAGTCGTTGAACGATCTCCTCTACTTCGTCGATATCTTGGGCCAGGTAAGGCTTGAGCGATCACGCCGTGATATCGCCGAACAACTCCAGGCGGAGTTCAAGGAGAAGTTTTATGAACATGGCTATGCCGATGAGATCTTTCCCCATGGGATACCTGAACCTCATCGGCTCCTCGCTCGCCTCACCGGGCTCTGCCGGCGGTTGGCGCGTGACGTGACACAGGAGTCGGTCTGCCTGGCTCCACGTCTGGCTTGTCGTTGGATCGCTACGCACCGTTCGAAGAAGGCTTGGCTGGTGCCTTGTGATCTCACCGCCAATGTTGAGCGGGTTGAATTGCCCGGCGTCTGCATGATCGGCACGACCGGTCTGTCCTATGAAGCGCCTCGACCCGTGCGACAAGCGCTCATACGTGCTGCAGGGCAGGCACAGTTTAGGGTCAAGGCGTCCGGCATCGACCTGCTGGTCGGAGAACAGGACCATGTGATGGTCGAATACGGTGATATGGAACGATGGCATTGGCGCCGCATCGATTCTCATCGGCTGAGAGACACCGACCATGGCTCGCTCTCCCTGGGAGCGACGCTGGTGTATGGAAAAGAAAAGACGCCGATGGCGGTGCGGCAGACGAGGCCGGAGGTGGCGACCCGCATGCAACAAGCGTTGTCGGTGATCGAATCGGCCTGGCCGGAAGGGGATCAGCTGCTGGCGTTGTTGACATCGCGGATCGTGCCGCTCAAAGCCCCCGGAGTGGTGAGCTTCAGCTATCGGCATCGTCCGGGGCTCTCCGTGATCAATTGTTTTGACCGCGATCGGCTTGATCTGATCGACGATCTCATTCATGAGAACAGCCACCATCACTTGAATCTCCTCCTGCGAAAAGATGTGCTGTACAAGAACGATCACAATCAGGAGATCTTCTATTCGCCCTGGCGCCGCCGTCTGCGGCCGTTGAGGGGTATTCTCCATGCGACCTTCACGTTTACGATGGGGGCCATGCTGTTCGAACGACTCTCCACCTGGGCTGAAACGAAGCAGGGAAAGAGGCAATGGCGTGGAGCGGGACTGACGTCGCGCGACCTCCTGCGCGCGCGCTTCCGCTGTTTGGAAGAAATCGATTCGGTGCGGTATTCCTTGGAGGATCTTGCCCATGCCGGCAGTAGTTTGAAATGGCTGACCAGCATGGGCCAGCGGACTGTGGATGAATTGGCCGAGTCCTTGAGACACGTCGAGCGACACATGCGGAGGTATCAGAATGCGGTGAATCGCTCGTCATTCGGTCCGGCATTGCGTCGTCATCGTGCTGAACTAGCTTGTGCGAGAGAGGCCTGTAGCCTCGCTGCGCTCAGGCCGCTGGTCTGACTCTCACCAGATACGACCCGATTTCAGGATCGCCGACTTGAGGATTGGCCGTCGGTCCTTCACTTTCAGTATGCGATGCGGCGATATTCAACAAATTCAGAAATGTACGGATCGTGCCCAAGATGAACGACGACACGTTGGGTGGCGGCGCAGGGGGTTTCATGATGCCGCGGCTGTGGATCACCGAACCGATCAGCGTCTTGCCGTTCATCAAATTTTGGAGCGCTTCCGTGCCATGGTGATTCTTGGCGTCGTTCGGTGAGGGGGTGAAGGCTGGTTCCGTCAGGCCCTTCGTGATACCCGCGTGGCTGCATAATTCGCCGATCTGCCCCCCATCGGCATATTGAAAGCCGTGCGTCGTGGTGAATCCGCCGAATCCAGCCATGACTTCATTGTAGGATCGGCCGGCAGTCGCCGTGAGATTCAGCCATTGCAGGTTAGTGTCGGTATCCAGTGTGAGGAGCTGATCTCCGCTACCGGGAACGAGATCCTGTTGAATCAATGCCACGAGAAGCCTCCTTTTTCCATCATGTTAGAGAGTGGTGATCGAGGAATGACACGCAAGGATTGCGTCCGATAGTAGCACAATTGACTAAGTGGAGATCGACTCAGTGAAGGGGGGAGGAGATGGGTTTTCTAGCGCGCTTCAAGTGACAACATGATCGCGGACGACGTGCCGTTGTATCCAAGAAGATACGCGGGGTATCTCGAAAGATACGATGAGCGAGTTTGAACCGGCAGCGTTCGGGCAATGACCGAATGTTTGCATTGAACTCAGGATCTGAAATCACTACGTGCCAGGTTGCCGCAGGGGAGTTGAGCAAGGATGCCTTGTCGCGGTGGTAGGCTGCTCAAAAAGGTCATCCAACGAGGCCGCAGGCGAGGAGAAACCGGAGGCGTAGCCTCTGGCTACGTTGAGGATTGATTCGAGTCGAGAACGAAGTCGGGGGCCTTTTTCAGCAGCCGTCAGGGCTCGACGGTGATGTCCACATACGCCGGCACACTATCCGCGCCTTTTTTGTCCGTGACGCGCAGTTTGAAGCGGAATGTGCGTTGTTCCGATACATAGGGAGCGGTAAAGGACGGCTCAGGCATGTTGACGTCAAGCATGGCGACTTTGCTGCCGCGCACTTGGCTCCAAGCATAAAACAAGGCTTCACCTTCCGGATCTCGACTCTGTAACCCGCTCAATCGCACCTTCGTGCCGGCCTTCACGGTTTTGGCCGCTCCGGCATTTGCGACCGGCGGTTCATTGGGCTCGGAGTTGACTTCGACTCGAACGTCGAGGGTCGCCTGTTTGCCGCGATTGGTCACGGTCAGGGATGTTTTGCCGTTCCCGACGATCTGCAACAGGCCGTCGGGCAGGATTTTGATGATGTGATTGTCGCCGGAGCTATAACTGGTTCCGGTGCTCGGGGAGGAGAGTGGACGGCTGATGCCGTCGGCAAATTCCCCGACCACCGGGAGCTCGAAGATCTTGCCCAACGAATCGACATGGCCGTAGGCGGAGGACTGCCCCGTTCGCCCGAGCTGGAGCGGCTTTTCTGTTTCGAAATCGATGGACACCAGGTCGGATGCGGGCTGCACCGTGACCAACACCTCATCGAAGACGGTTTTTCGGCCCAAGCGACCTTGGGAAATATCAGCAATGGCGAGGAGGCGCATGCGCCCGATGGCGTCCGAGGGAATAGGCAAGGCGCCACCATAGGGAGGCTGGCGATCGACCGTTGAGGTCAAAGCCGGCAAGGCGACGACGGGCGCTCCCGTGATGCTGTCTTTTTGCCAATACTTTTCGGTGGACATGCTTCCCTGCGCCGCCGGACCCGTTCGGTCGGCGCCTTGTTCTACCAGTGACTCGGTCTGTTCCGGATACCAGTAATAACGCACCTCGACCAGGCCTGCTTCCCTGCCGGCTTCGACTTCAACTGGGACCGATCGGCCTGACGTTAAGGTCGTCCCGTCGGCGGGGGCGACAATGCGAAAGGCCTGTGCCTGGCCGGAGAACAGGAGAACAATGCCTGCCGCACAGAGATAGCGGCCGAAGTTAAACCAGTGAGAAAATTTGATGATCCGGGTAGGCATGGGCCGTTACCTCGTCAGATGGTAAGGGACGTCGGTCAGGATGACGCGATCCTTGAACAAGAGGGCGCCCTTCAACATGAGGGCGCGTTGATTGTGGAGGATGTTTTGCCACCAGCGCGCGGGGAGAATTTCCGGGATGACAACCGTAACCCAGCATTCTTGATCCTTCTGCAATACCTGTTCGATGTATTCCAGAAGAGATCTCAAGACCGAGCGATAGGGTGACGGCAGTACCGCAAGCGGGACACCGCATCCCCACTGAGCCCATTGAATTTCCACCCGGGCGGTTTCCTCCGGGTCGACATCCACCAAAACGGCACGAATGTCTCCGGACCGGCTCCGAGCATAGTCCACCGCGCGAATGACCGCCCGATTGACCCCTCCGATGGGGAGCACGACGATGTTGCGTCGAGGCATCGGAGGCCGATGGTCCCGCGAGAGGGCGACCTGCTCAGATACCGCCTTATAGTGGGCGCGAATGGCCCGGAACAGCATAATCAATAGCGGGATGAGAACGATCACGATCCAGGCCCCGTGTGTAAATTTGGTGCTGGCGATAATCAGTGTCGCAATGGCCGTCGTGAGGGCGCCGATGCCGTTGACGAGCAGTTTCTTTTCCCAATGCGGTCCCTTCTTCACCAGCCAGCGTTTGACCATTCCCGCCTGTGAGATGGTGAAGGAAAGGAACACACCGACGGCATAAAGAGGAATGAGCGCGTGGGTATCACCGTTGAAGAGGAGGATCAGCAAGCAAGAGAAGACCCCTAGAATAATCACTCCATTGGAAAAGACCAGCCGGTCTCCCATCATGGACATTTGGTGCGGCATATAGCTGTCGCGCGCCAAAATGGATGCCAGCCGTGGGAAGCCATTAAAACTGCTGTTGGCGGCGAGGATCAAAATCACCATGGTCGAAGCCTGCACCATGAAGTAGAGCGGACCGGTCCCGAAGATGGCGCGAGCGATTTGCGACACCACGGTCTCGTCCTCCTTGGGCACGATGCCGAAATAATAGGCCATGGCGCTGATACCGATGAACAACGTGCCGAGAATCGCGGCCATCCCGATCATGGTGAAGGCGGCGTTCTTGGGTTCAGGCTTCTTAAACGCGGAGACGCCGTTCGAAATGACTTCTACTCCCGTGAGGGCGGTACAGCCGGAGGAGAAGGCACGGAGCAGGAGAAATAGGGTCAACGGCTCCGTGGCGGCAATGCTGGGGGGCGGCTCGATGCGTGCCGCATGGCCGAAGAGAATCTGCAGGGCTCCCACTCCGAGCATGGACGCAATACTGCTGATGAAAATATAGGTCGGCACGGCAAAAAACTGCCCTGATTCACGAACGCCCCGCAAATTGACCACAATCACCAGAATGATCGCGGCGAAGCAGAGCGCCTCCCTGTGGGGCAGAAGCGCCGGGACAGCGGAGGTGAGCGCCGCCATTCCCGCCGCGACGCTCACCGCCACCGTCAGCACGTAGTCGATCATCAGAGCGGCCGCGGCGACCAGGCCAGGCCACTCACCCAGATTCGATTTGCCGACAATGTAGGCGCCGCCACCCTCAGGGTATTCAAAGATAATCTGCCGATAGGACATGGTGAGGATCGCCAGCAGGGCGATGATGGACAGGCTGAGCGGGATGGAATAACCCACCATGGCGGTGCCCGCCAGGGTCAGCACAAGAAGAATTTCCTCCGTGGCATAGGCCACCGAGGACAGGGCATCGGAGGAAAAGACGGCTAGGGCGAGTCGCTTAGAAAGGCGTTCGTGAGCGGCTTCCTTCGTCTTGAGTGGCAGGCCAACGAGCCAGCGTTTCAAGATCATGAGTCATTATGCCTGAAGTATCGGAAGAGAGACAATGGAGTCCGGAGCCCCGCCGTGTACGCGAGCACGCTCGGCTATCTCGCGTCGGATACGTAGAGGACGCCCTGGAACGGAGGACGTAAGACCCTGTGGGGGTTGACAGAGATTGAATACTTCAGTAATCTTCGCCCCCTGTTTTGCTTGGGAGTGCGCTACGCCCATCACGACGCAGGCTTATACCTGTAAGGACTCACTCATACCGAGGGTTTGTATGGTCTGATCCAAAGAGTTCATCACGTCTTCATTAAACCTTTCTCAACTCTATCCAAGGAGGCCGGTCCATGGATTGTCATTGGTTCACCCGTATAACAACGCGCGCCCTCAGCGTGATCGCTGGTGGTGCGCTCGCGTGTCTGCCGCTGGCCGCGTCGGCTGAAGATCAGCCGCATGCGGGCCATGCCCAGCCACAACACATGGCGATGTCGCATCAGCTGCCCACGTGGGCTGAACAGCTGAAAGGGCAGACGATCGTCGAGGACGCTCTGGTCGGAAAACCTGAGCGTTCCGCAATGGTTGAGCAGCAACATCAGCGCATCATGGACCATTTAAGCCATGATCCGCAGGTGCAGCAAGTCAATACGGGTATGTTTAATACCCAAACGATGATGCACCAGTACGGCGCGGGTGGTCAGGACCTCCTGTTGATGTCCGATCCACGGGTCGAACCAGTGGCCATGACCAATGGCGGCAAGTGCCCGGCCACCGCTCCTGTGCGGCAGTACAATGTGTCCGCGATCAACGTCGAGATCACGCTCAATCAGTGGCTCGATTTCTATCCCGGATACATGTACACGCTGGATGAGAATCTCGACAAAGTGCGCGCGGAAGAAACCAAAAATCGGGAGGCGCGCGAAAAGGAAGGGTTCGACCCCGGCGCGGTGATCCCGGGCGTGCAGGCGCAGTGGATTCAGCCGCTGGCCATTCGGGCCAACCAGGGCGATTGCGTCAGGATCAAATTGAGCAACAAATTGGAAGGTGGCGAGGACGTCAGCCTGCATATCCATGGCTCCAGCATGGTGGTCAGTGCCACCGGCGCGTCGGCCGCCACGACCAATGCCGATTCGATCGTCGCCAAGGACAAGAGCGGAGACTTCGAGTGGTATATCCATCCCAGCACCCAAGAGGGGGTGCGGCAATTCCACACCTTCGCCAACGATCGTGAGTTGACGGTGATGGGACTCTTCGGATCCTTCATCGTTGAGCCACGCGGGTCTGAATACCTCGAACCATTGGGCTCCGGTGATCCGACGCCGGCCACCAGCGGATGGCAGGTCATCATCAAGAATGGAACCGGTCCTGATTTCCGGGAATTCGTGTTGATGTATCACGAAGTCGGCGACGAAGCGTTCCGTCCGGTCAATAAGAAGGGCGACTTCCTGCCGCAACGTGATCCGCTGACGGATGCCTATCGTCCGGGTGGGCGCGCGATCAACTATCGCAGCGAACCGTTCGGCATCAACAACATGCATGTGCAACACGAGTATTTCGGCTTTGAGGACGAGTCGATGGGCTATAGCTCCTATACCTTCGGCGACCCGTCCCCGACGATTCCCCGATCCTATATGGGGGACCCGGCGAAGTTCCGTTTGGTGCATGGCGGATCGGAAGTGTTCCATAGTCACCATCCCCATGGCGGCACCATCAGGTGGCCGCGGAGCCCGCGAGCGATTGATGACATGAATCTATGGACGACCGCCGTCAACGGGCCGGTCAAGTATCCCGTCATTCGCGCGAAGACGGACCGGGTTGACGTCGAAGTCATCGGGCCGTCCGAGGCCTTGGACCTGGAGACGGAGTGCGGCTCTGGTCTCTGCCAGCAGTTGGCCGGTGACTTCCTCTTCCATTGCCACGTCGCGCACCATTATGTGGCCGGAATGTGGGGTTACTGGAGGGTGTACAACACGATTCAGCAGGGCGACATGCGCAATGACGTGATGCCGGATCTGCGTGAGTTGCCCGATCGGAAGGGCCGCATTAGGGCGCCGATTACGTCCGACAAGTTGGTCGGTCAGACGGTCGATTGGTTCGGCAAGTCCTTCAAGATCGTCGAGAAGGGGAAGAGCGATTGGAAGTCCAATCCCGCCACGATTACGATCAAGGACTGGGTCGAAATGCAGCTCCCGACGATGGGCAAGCCGGGACACAAGAATGACGAAAAGGGTCAGATTGTGTCCTACGATGCCACGGTGTTGGATTGGGCCTGGGAAGGCACCCGTGCATTGAGCGAGCCGGAAAGCACCATCGACAATCCCAAGTACAAATCGAGCCACCCGGGCAAGCGGCATCCGATCACGTTCGAGCCCTTGACCGGTAAAGTTGCCTGGCCCCACCTGACCCCCCACTTCGGGAAGCGCGTGATGTTCTCTCCGAACCACGTGGGCGCACCCTGGTTGGAGATGATCCGCCGGGATGCCAACGGCGAAGAAAGTGTGGATCAGGCATTACCCGGCGAGAACGGCAACTGGAGTCTGTGCCCGGAAAACGCGGGGCGCAAGAGCTTCAACGTTCATTTCATCAAGCTGCCGATCACCATTGCGAAGAAGACGGGCAAGGAGCCCTCAGTCGTTGATCCGAACGGCTTGATCTATGTCTTGCATGAAGAAGAAGCGGATATCAGAAAGAATGACGATCTGAAATATCCGTTGGTGGTTCGCGGCAACATCTACGATTGCGTGGACTGGACCCTGACCAGCGAATGGGACGACGATGACTACACCAACTTCCAATCATCGAAGATCAACACCCATTGGCATTTCCTGCAGTTCGACAATCAAGCGTCCGACGGTGTGATCACCGGGTTCTCCTACGAGCAATCGGTGCGTCCGTTCACGATGCTGGAAAAGAAGAATCCCAAGGGACTGCCCGTCCCGATGAACACCGTATTCACCGCGCCGGCCAAGAAAGGCGCGAACACCATCACGGTGAAGAATGCCAAGCAGTTCCATGTCGGCACGCTGATCCTCGTCGGGGCCGACAATGTAAAGGGGAATGAAATTTCCCGCATCAAGGCCATCAACGGCAATACCATCACGTTGGCCAAAGGGCTGAGAAACGATCATCCTGCCAACGATATCGTCACCGTGGAGTTCGTGCGGCAGCGCTTCTGGGTGGATGCGGACGTGGGGACCGTGTTCTGGCATGACCACGCGTTCGGTGCGACCACCTGGCCGCACGGCGGTTTCGGCACCTTTATCGCCGAGCCGGTCGGGTCCACCTATCATGATCCAAAGACCGGAAAAGCAGTCCGCAGCGGACCGATCGCGGACATTCACACCAACGAGCCGGTCGGCCATGGCGTGAACAACAGCTTCCGCGAGTTGATGGTGCAAGTGCACGATACCGTGCCGCACACGGTCAATGTGGTGACGGCTGGTAACCCGCCAGGGCAGCCGATCGAAGTGGCGCTCGAGGCAGGGAAGACGGTGTCCTTCATGATGCCCGAGAAAATCTACATGACACCCATGCCATTCCTGAACGGTGGCACACATACCACAGG
This sequence comes from Nitrospira sp., assembly GCA_021323395.1. Lineage (GTDB taxonomy): Bacteria > Nitrospirota > Nitrospiria > Nitrospirales > Nitrospiraceae > Nitrospira_A. The sequence continues at coordinate 61,396 of JAJONL010000003.1, read as the reverse complement.
CAGCGGCTTGAATTTCAGAGCGGCGCCGATCGCGCAGCGGTTGGCGACGAACCCTGATGTGTCGCAGGCCTTCAGCAGTATCGTGCATGGCGATCCCTATACGCCGACCTTGCGGGCCTATGTGGGAGATACGATGGTGTTCCGTCTGCTGCATACCCTGATGAACGAGACGATGACCTGGACCCTGTCCGGTCATACGTTCTGGAGTGAGCGGTATGCCTCGGACGCCAATCGGAAGAACTCGATCCATATCGGTATCGCGGAGCGGTACGATTTGGTCGTGCCCGAGGCGGGTGGGTCACGGCATCAGGCCGGCGACTATATTCACTTCAACGGTCGATCCTCGAAATTCTCCGAGGGCGGCTGGGGAATCATCCGCGTATTGGACAAGGAACAAGCGGATCTGAAGAAGTTGCCCGCGGGCTTCTCGATCAAGGGCGACATCCCGAAGCCTTTGCCGGTCTGTCCTGCCGATGCGCCGGTTAAGGCCTTCAACGTCGTGGCGATGGACTATCCAGGAATGAAGTTCAATGCCAAGGCGCCGGACGAAATCGAAGTGGATTTCGAGCGCAAGATCCTGATGACTAATTCGGAAGCCAAGATCTATGCGTTGGAAGAAGACACGGCGAAAGTGGCCGGAGGCACACAGCCGATGCCGCTCACGCTTCGAGTCAATACCGGTGACTGCGTGAAGGTCCATTTGAAGAACAAGATGAAAGACAGCAGAGCCTCGTTCTCTGCGATCGGTCTGGCCTTCGATCCCAAGGACTCCATGGGCGCAAACGTGGGGAACAATCCTGGCGACCAGACGATTGCTCCGGGTGCTGACCGCGAATACACCTATTATGCCGATCCGTTCAACGGAGAGACGACGTCGTTGGTGTGGGATTGGGGCAATGTCATGACCAATCCTCGGAACGGGTTATTCGGCGCCGTGGTAGTGGGTCCGAAGGGATCGAAGTATCGTGATCCCAAGACCGGTGCGGACCTTTCCAACAAGAACTCCTGGATGGCCGACGTGATCATCGATCGTTCGGTCCCGGGCAATGAAATGCGCGCGAATTATCGGGACGTGGCGTTGTTCTTCCAAGATGAAGACAACATTATCGGCACGAGCTTCATGCCGTACGTTCAGAACGTCGCGGGTTTGACCGGAGTGAACTATCGCTCCGAACCATACAAGTTCCGCGAAGAACAGGGCTGCTCGTTGGGTAAGGTGTTCCAGCCTTGCAAGGCCGATAAACCGGAAGATCCTGCGACGCCGCTCATTGAGGCGCATGCCGGCGATCCGGTGCGTATCCATGTGTTGGGCGTGAGCAATGAGCAGAACGGCATGTTCAGCGTCGAGAAGCACGAATGGCCGATCGAACCGTTCATGCGTGGGGCCGACCACATCAGCGTGGTCGAATATTCCGGCTCCGAAGTCCTCGATGCGTTCCTCCCCTCGGCGGGTGGACCGTACCGTCTCCCTGGTGACTATGTGTACAGCAATCAACGGTTGCCGTACTCGCAGTCTGGTCAGTGGGGGTATGTGCGGGTTTTGCCGTCCGGTGACCAGCGGCTGCTGCCCTTGGCAGGCGCGAATGCCGGTACGAAGAGTGCTGCGGTAGAACAGCCGGCTGGGCACGCGATTCCTGTCGCGGCCAAATAAGTCGGTCGAATCTCTCACGAGATGCGCGGGAAGGGGGGAGCCTGGAAGGGCTCCCCCCTTTTGTTATGGCGTCTCGATTGTGTATGATGAAAAAAGTGCCCCATATGTCCTGGGACACCGATTATATCGCCACATTTTTTTGCTGGAGGGATGAGATGCGAATGGTCGGCCTTGCCGTAGTTTGTGCCCTCGGTGTCTGCTGGTCGCCGTCGTGGGCCTATGACGAGATCGCGGTCACGGATGGCGGGAGCATTACCGGTACAGTCACAATGACGGGAGGGAAGCCTACCCCGAAAGGATATAACCTAATCACCTTTCCCGACCCTGTGTACTGCGGCCGGATTTCGACCGGGACCGGCTGGCGAATTCTTGACGAGTTCTCAATGACGGGAGGCGATGGATTAAAAGATGTGGTGGTCCTGCTCACCGACGCCGCCAAGGGAAAGCCGTTCAAGTTCGAGCCTCCAACGATTGAAGCCCGCGACTGTCGGTTTCTTCCCTTCGTCACCGTCGTCAAGGATGGAGCGGATGTGGTCGTCATGAATATGGATCCTGTCATGCACGACATTCAAGCCTACGAAACTTCTCAACTGGGTCCGCGGGTGCTTTTTAATACGCCGCTGCCGATGAACCCTCATCATAAGCGCGTGGTAAGCGCCGAGAACCACGAACATTTACCCGGCCAGCCCATCAAGGAAGAGATCCACATGACCAAGGGTAGGCGGATGTTCGTCATGCAATGTGGGTTTCACGCCTACATGGAGAGCTGGGGCTTAGCCGTGGACAATCCTTATTATATCCTCACCGGTGAGGGGGGAACGTTCACGCTGACCGATGTCCCGCCGGGCGACTATACCCTGATGGCATGGCACCCTGGAGTCGGAACCATGCTCCAGAAGAAAGTCACTGTGCCAGCGAAGGGCACGACCGCAGTCGATTTCTCCTTCGAGGCGCCCAAAGGGCGGCGCAGCGTTCATGAGATAGAAGAAAATCCGCACTACGGGCCGGAATCGTTGGGGAAGGTGGTCGACATCCGTCCCACCCTGCAGCGTCAAATTCCATAATTGAGCAACGAGGAATGGGGGACTTATGAGGGTGAGTCAAGCCGCCATGGTCCGCTCTGTCGTGTTCGTCGTGGCTGTCTGGTTCTGTAGTTTCGTTCCGACAGCCGGCTCTTATGACATCATCGAGGTCCCCCATGGGGGCACGCTGGATGGACGAGTGACCTTGTCGGGATCGATCCCGGAGCCGAAGGGGTTTAACCTCATCACATTCCCGGATCCTGCCTATTGCGGACGAATCTCCAACGGGAAGGGTTGGCGATTGCTCTACGATTTCAACGTGGGGGCCGACGGGGGCCTGAAGAATGCCATCGTGACGCTCGAGGGGATCGAGGCGGGCAAGCCGTTCGATCTGTCAGTTCCTCTCATTGAAGCTCGGGATTGCATGTTTCAACCTTGGGTGACGATCGTGCGTAACGGGCACGCGGTGGAAGTGGTCAATATGGATCCGGTCATGCACGACATCCAGGGTTATGAAACGTCTCCGGAAGCCGGTGCTCGAGTGTTGTTCAATACCCCGTTGATTCTGAACCATCAACATCAGCGCGGGAACCTCCATGCCATTCATAATCATGCGCCGGGAAAATCCCTCGTGGGGCCGATCTATCTGAATAAGGGACGGCGCACATTTTACATGCAGTGCGGGTTCCATGCCTATATGGAAAGCTGGGCCATGGCCGTCAACAATCCGTATTATGCGGTTACGGACGACCAGGGCGCCTTCAAAATTGAACATGTACCCCCCGGAACCTATCAAATGGTCGTGTGGCATCCGCAGTCCGGACCGGGCGTGACGCGGACCATCACCGTGGCGCCTGACGGGACGACCACTGAGCAGGTGGCGCTTCCGGCTCCGAAGGGAAACCGAACGGCTTATAAAGTGATGGAGAATCCGCGTTTCGGCCTCGAATCACTCGGACATTCCGTGGAGATCCAGCCGCTGGTGGAGCATCAACAGTAATCCAGGAGCATGGAGAACTCTGGCGCGCTGGGTTGTCGCCGGTTGCTTGCCGCTGAGCTTCTGTCTATCCGCCGACCTTCCCGCCGCGGCTCAAGACCACCACCTCGGCCGCCCGCCCGCTTCTTCTCAGCACCCAGAGTTTTCCGCGTCGCTGGTCAAACGTGTGGAGAGGCGCCGGTTCGAGGCTCAGGTGTTTGCGAAGGGAGACCGCCTTCGATTGGAGTATAAGTATGCCGTCAAGACGGAGCTGGGCTATTCCAGCATAGAAATCATACGCCTGGATAAACGCGAATCGTGGTTTTTGCTGGCCCAGCGTCGACAAATTCTTCCAGTGCCCGTCAAGTCTGAAGACATCCTGCCCATTCAGCCCGGCCTTCCTGGAGAAAAAAGTAGAGCCTTAATAGGCGATGCCACGACGGTCGGTCGTCCCTCCAAGTTGTACGAGGTACGGGTGGATCATAATGGCCGGAATGAGCGATTCTACGAGTGGGTGGATGTTGAGACAGGGGTCGTATTGAAACTGGTGAGCCAAGATCGGGACTGGTCCATCGAGTATGTGCGTATTCGGTTTTCTCCGCAGCCCGACTACTATTTCGATGAACCGACGGGATATACACGGTGGGTTCCGCCAGCTCCTTCAGAAGAACGAGGATAATGCGCTGGGACGCGACTCCATTGAGGAAGGAATGCAATTGAAGCCTGGAACGAGGACGTGGAAGTCGAGCGGATTGGTCGCGCTGGTGACCCTGGCGGGGACGTTGCTCTGCTTGTGGCCTCCGGTCGTGTCGGCGCGCACGGTGAAAGAGGCGCAGGCGGCGTTTGACAAAAGACAGTACCAGGAGACATTGGATGTCATCGAGCAGATCGTCAAAGACAAGGGGCCTCAACCGGAGACCAGACGGCTCAAGGTTCGCTCGCTCCTTCACCTAGGGAAACCGAAGGAGGCGCTGACGGAGTATGAGCAATTGGCGCAGGGACTCACACCGGATGATCCGATCCTTCTCAAAGAAGTCGGCATAGGGTTTGCCGCCGTCCTTGTCAAAGACATGCGGGAGCAGATGAGGGGCGCGGCCTATACGGCCCTCAAGGATGTGGATGCTCCCGAAACCATACCGTTGCTGGAAGATGGATTGAGCGACGGCTCCGGCCTGGTGCGCGCTCTGGCCGCAGAGGCGTTGGGAAAACTCGAAGCGGGCCGGCGGTCACCGCGACTGCGTAATGCCTTGGAGGATCAGGCTGGTTTAGTGAAGGCGGCGGTTCTCAAGGTGCTGGGAAAGAGCGGCGATCGATCCGTGATTCCTCTGCTTGAACGGGCTCTCAAGGATGAACAGCCCGTTGTCCGTCTCGCCGCTGCGGGCGCTCTGTACCATACGGGGCAAACGGCGATGTGGGAAACGGTCCGTCAGGCGGCATCGGCGCAAAATCCTGAAGAGCGAGCGACCGCCCTACGGCTCATCGGTGAATTGAAGGATGCAAGGGGACTCGACGTTCTTTTGGAGGCTGTGACCCACCAGCAGCCATCGGTGCGGGGTGCCGCTGCTTCGGCCCTCGGCGATCTGGGTAAGGTCCAGGGTATCCCTGCGCTTGAGCGCGCGCTCGAAGACAAAATCCCAGCGGTCAGGACCTCGGCGGCAATCAGCCTGGGAGAATTGGGCGTGAAAGATTCCCTGGTTCCTCTCAGAAAAGCGCTGGCAGACCCAAACCCGGTCGTGAAGGCTGCCGTCGTATCGGCGCTGTTACGGATCGGGGAGCCATTCGATGCCGTCGCGTCTGAGCTCTATGATTTGGCGCAAAACAACGACCCGGGAACTCGCTCGGCAGTCGGGAAGGCGATGGGTCGTGCGCATGGCGCCAACAGGAAGGCCGCCATAGAATTTCTCGCCGGGATGTTGAAGGATCCCCTTCCCCGCCCTCGCATCGCTGCGGCTCGGGCGCTCGGACAAATCGGCGGAGGCTCGGTGCTGCCGATCTTGAAGGCGGCTTTACATGATGAAGATGACGCCGTTCGAGCGACGGCGGGAGGGGCGATCGCACGAGTCATCGGCCATACCACACAGGTATCCAATCCCGCGAAATCGTGAGCGTCTCTGATCGCTGGATTTCAAGTTGACAGTGCGAGTAAGATTCCAGTATAGACAAATGTTCAAAGGTCCTGGCGTAGAGCCGCGTCCATCGAACGTGACTGACATAATGGGGCAGTAGTCACCGGCCCCTTCTTATTGATTGGGTGACGAAAGCAGAGATTCGGTTAATGTTCATTACAAGGAGGCAGTGACATGAAGAAGGGTGCGATGAAAGTAGTATTCGGTGTAGCGGCCGCAGCATTTTTGACTGCGCCCCTCGCCGCGTTTGCGGGTGGCACGATTGCCGGTAAGGTGACCTACGCGGGGAAGCCGGAGCAAAAAGAGTTTTCTTTCGCCAAGTTCCCGAATCCGAAATTCTGTCCCAAGAACCCGAACAAGAGTCTTATGGATGGCGATAAGCGCTTCTTCAAGACCATCGAAGTCGGCAAAGATGGTGCATTGAAGAACGCGATTGTCTCTGTGGTCGACGTCGAAGATCAGGCCTTCGTGGACGGTTTCAAGGGGACGGACGTCATTGCTGAGTTCTGCGAGTTTCTGCCGTTCGGCGGCGTTGTGGTGAACAACAAGAATTTCCGCGTGGAAAACCATGATGCTGACCCGGATGATCCCAAGTCGACGCAGGGCGTGCTCCATAACCCGCATAGCTTCGTGGTGAAGGGTTCCAGTTCCGCCACCGGGTTCAACATCGGTTTGGCAAAGAAGGGCGACAAGTTGGAAAAGCCGGTTCAGTTTCGCGGCGGCGCGGAGAAGACGGGATTCTATCGCCTGCAATGCGACCAGCATGAGTTCATGCAGTCCTTCTTCCTCCCCGTGTGGAATCCATACCATGCAGTGGTGAAGGACGATGGGTCGTTCGAACTTCAGGGTGTCCCTGCCGGAAAGCACAAAGTGGTGGTCTGGCATCCATTCGTCGGCAAGGGCAAGCTGAATGAGTTCGAGGTCGAAGTGGCAGAAGGTGGAACGGCCAATCTGAAGGCGGAACTCAAGTAGGCTCCGCTTCTTCGCACAAGGCGCGATAACCGCCAGCGAAAGGGCAGTGGTTCATATCGAACCACTGCCCTTTTTGTTTGGTGGGAGACCTCACGCTGCTATGACCGATGGGTAATTTTCCGATTCGCTGCTTGAGTCATTGCAGGTGAATTTTGTATCGCGAGAAAGATGGCTTCGCGGGTTCTTGCCCAGTCATTCCTGCCGGTCGTCGCCTTGCGTTTCTGTTTGTGAACTGGGTAAGATGCCCAACTTCAATGCCACATTATTTGAGTGGGTGACGAGTGCCTCGAGAACTATCTCTCGCCGAAGTCTTCCAGTTAGGATATTACTGGGAGACCAAAATCCTTTTGACTGCAGCGAAGTTAGATGTCTTTTCCGCGCTGGACGGGCGAGCCCGTACAGCCGCCGAAACCGGCGCCAAGATCGGGGCCGATGTGCGGGCGTTGGAACTGCTGCTGAATGCGCTGGTGGCTATCAGGCTCCTCACGAAAAGCGGGGAGCTCTATGCGAATACGCCGGTCGCGACCACCCATCTGGTCAAACATTCGCCACAGTACGTGGGGCATTTGCTGCTCTTGCATGATGCGGAGTGGAGCAATTGGGGGAAGTTGGCAGAGGCGATTCAATCCGGCCATTCTCCCGTCACGCAGCATGTGTTTGAAACGGACCCGGCGCTTGGGGCCAACGTGTTATCCGTCTTGCATCGGATCGGGCAACAGAGCGGGCCTGACTTGGCGAAACGCCTCGCTCTCGGCCACGCTCGATCGATGCTGGATCTGGGCGGCGGCGCCGGCACGAATGCCATCGCATTTTGCCAGGTCTATCCGGCACTCTCGGCCACCGTCTTTGATCTTCCGACGACCCTGCCGTTGACGGAACGGACGGTGAAGGAGGTCGGCTTGGAGGCCAGGATCGCGCTCAAAGCCGGTGACTTTAATCGGGATTCTCTAGGCGGTCCTTATGACGTGGTGCTGATGTCGGACATCCTGCATTATCAAGACCTGGCGACGAATGCCGCATTGGTCAAAAAGATCCATGGCCATCTCAACCCCGACGGGCGGTTGGTTATCAAAGATCGATTTTTGGATGCGTCCGGCACCAGTCCCGCATGGACGGCGGCCTTTGCCGTCCATATCCTCGTCAACACGGAGCGGGGATCCTGCTACCGGACAGCAGAAGCCATGCAGTGGATGCAGGATGGTGGGTATGACTCTATCGAGGAAATCGAACGGACGGCCGTGGTCCAAGGGATGCGGCTTAGTGCCGGTTAGGACGTATTATGTTTGATTTGCTTCGACAGCCGGGTTTCTTCGGCACCCATGCGACGTTGGGGGCCGACCTGAGCCAACTGATGGCGGCCTTGTTTACGGGGCTCTTCATCATCGGGTGGTTTCAGGCTAAACAGCATCGCGGGCATCACCACCATTGGTTGATGTTGGGCGGAATGATCACGATGGTCGGGTTCTTTACCGCCTACTATCTCTTTCGGCAGCTGGGAGTGTTGGCCTTCGAGGGAAAGGAAGGATTCGGCGGCTCCCAGGCCCTGTACGACTATGTCTTCATCCCCGTGCTGACGATCCATATCATCCTGGTGATTATCGGGCTGGTCATGGCCGTCTACATGATTGTATTGGGATTTCGTTCCCAACAGTTCATCACTGGCACGCGGGTGTTGAGCACAGCGTTACTGCGGACGTCATGGAAAAAGGTCAGCTTGATATTCGGCGCGCTCACTGCTGTGGTGATTTTGTTATTCGGCACGCGCGTACTGTCCGCGGGATTTTCCATGCGTAAACTGGAGGTTTACATCGGATTTCTTACCCTGGTGGCGATTGTCTTTGCGGTTGAAATGGGTATTCAGCGTATCTGGCCCGATGGAGGACAGCGGCATCGGGCTCTCGGCCGCTTCACAATGATCGTCTATTGCATCCTGTTTCTGACGGGAACCTTCACCTACGCGATGTTGTACATCCTCTATCCCGGAAAAATCGGATAGCCTCACCGACAAATGCTAAGGGCTGAGGCAGACATGCTTGTGTGCGGGTGCGGCAATTGGATGCATACCGAGGGGGTCGAAGAACGAATTGGAAGCGATGGTGCGGCCACCTGGTTCGTCCGATCGGAGTGTCGACCATGCCGGTGGTGGGTCGGAGTCGACGTGCCTGCCGGGCGCATCGATGGGATCGTCGATCGCCTGATGTGGAGTGATGATGCTCGGTATCGCTTGGATCGAGTTCCGCCCTATGCCGTGCCTGCCTTCCGAGAACTGGTGGAAGGTTTTGCACGAACCCGGCGGCAACGGGTGATTACCTACGAATTGATTGAGCAGGCTCAGACCGGCGATGTGGTGTCGTGGGATCCTGATGCCGAGCAACGTCTCTCCAATGTCCCGGCCGCAGTCCGAGGAATGGCACGGATCGAACTGGAGCGGACGGCTGTGGATCGTGGCGCTGGGCGCGTGACTGTTGCCTTGATGGAAGAGGTCAAGGCGCGATACTTCGGCATGGCCGCGCAGCGAGATGAGGCATAAGTAACTAAGACGGTTTGAGGAATGCGACGCAGGCATCGTCTTCTTCTCGCCTCCAACCCCTTACTCCCGACGGATGAAGCATGTTGCATCGGCTGGCATTACGCGTCCTTCCGTGTTTGACCCTCGCTGTCACGGAAGACTCGGTTCGCAAACGAAAACGTTGGGTGATGTTCGTGCCGGGGTTGGTGGCTTTCGCCTGTTACCGGCTAGCCAAGCAGGGCCTTTCATTGGCGGAGCCGATGACCCTCCTTCTGCTCAGTGGCGTGATTTCGATGGTAACGGCTGGCTGCGCCTATCGTGTCGGACGTGGATTGCCGTTTTCCCGGTTGATGGGAGGGGACGGAGTTCGGCGCATCGGATGGGTTCTGGTTTGGATTGGCTTTGTCTACGGTGTCCAGCTGTCCCTATTGGTACTGGCTCTGTTGTGGCTGGTGGGATACGACTATTCCAAGCATCCCGATGGGCCTGCAATGATGGCGATCATTATTCCTTGCACGGCGGTTGCGCGGGACGCCTTTGAGATTGGATACCTTCGATGGCTGGAGTCCAATGGGCGTTCGCTGGTTACCTTTCCGGATGGAGCGCAATTACGCACCCTGCTTCAACGTGTACATCCTGCGCTGTTGACCTGGATGTGCGCTGGGGCCGTTGCCTGTGCGGGTGTATCTGTCGCCTTGGTTTCGGTCGCGAGTGAGGGTCGTGAGGTGTTGCTCCAGGGCGCCCTGGTGAGTCTGACAGCGGGAACCATGGCTCTCTTCGCATTTTTTGCCGGGCAAGCCGGCGGCGAGGCATGGTTGCCCAGGCTGTCAGCCACTCGCTGGAGTGAACTGATGAAGTTTTGGTGGTGGCCAGGGTTAGCATTCGCCTCCACCTACTATCTGGTGCTGCTCGGAGGTTGGCTGTACGTCGTGAAGCAGCCGATCGATTCCATTGGACTCTCGGCTGGAATCGCGGCAGCGGTTGGCGGTCTCATGGCTCTGTACAGCTACTATTTGGGTCATCGCCGGGACATCGAGAATCGCGAGCAGGGGGCCCTGCCCAGCGCTTTGCTCCGTTGTCCTTTCGTGATGGGCATACTCGGCAAGTCTCGCGGGGCTCTTTCTGGCTTACCATCGAACGAATCTGCGGCTGTTTTTGAAAAGACCAGTCAGAGAGTGTCGTCATGACCACACGCCGTTCGTATCATGTCTTGGTCATCACCTTGGCCTGCACGTTGATATGGATGACGGGAGCCACCCTCTTGAGTCCGGATCCGGTCAGGGCAACGGACCCATCTAAGGACGTGTATTTTCAGACGCCCGGCATTCCCAGCGGCCCCTCCGCGCCAACGGGCAATGAGAGCCACTATCCCGAGTACGGCTCGCTCGATAGCCGATTACTGATGTGGTTCATCATCCAACAGCATACGTACTTCGGTGGTTTTGTATTGGCGTTGCCGATTTTTTGTGTGTTGCTGGAGTTTCTGGGGTTGGTCGCGAGAAATCCCGCGCTGGCGTTACGCTACGATGGCCTGGCTCAAGATCTCTTGAAGGTGGCGCTGCTGGCCATTTCCGTCACCGCAGCCGTCGGCAGCGTAATGTTGACGATGTTCATCACTTTGTATCCCAATTTCATGCAATACATGGGGGGGACCTTCAAGGTCATGATGCCCTTGTACGCACTCGTGTTTGTCGGCACAACCTTTTTCACGATCGCGTATTACTATAGTTGGGACCGTATGAGAGCGCCGGGGACGAAGTGGGTTCATCTCTCGATCGGCCTCCTCGCCGTGGTATTCGGGACGTCGTTGCTGCTGCTCGCCAATGCCTGGTCGGCCTTCATGATGGCGCCCGCCGGGGTGGACGGGCAGGGCCGCTATTTGGGGAATCCCTGGCATCTGCTCCACTCGGCCCTATGGAATCCGTTGAACCTGCACCGGTTTCTGGCGGATATCATGTCAGGTGGAGCGGTGGTCCTGGCCTATGCCTGTTACCGGTTCTTCACCGGGAAGACCCAGGAGGAGCGCGCCTATTACGACTGGGTCGGCTACGTATTCTTATTCGTTACGGTGTGCGCGCTGCTGCCGATGCCCTTCGCTGGTTATTGGTTGATGCGGTCTGTGTATGCGTACAGCCAGAGCATGGGCGTCACCATGATGGGCGGTCTGTTGACCTGGCTGTTCGTGGTGCAAGCGCTCCTGATCGGAGCGTTGTTCCTCGGCGTCAACTATTATCTGTGGCAGAGCATGGGACGCATCCGCGGCGGCGAGCGGTATCAATCCTATTACCAATATCTTCTGCTGGCGCTGACGGCATGTTTGTTTATTTGGTTGACGCCGCACACGATTCTTATGACGGGCACTGAAGTGAAAGCCATGGGCGGCGCGCAGCATCCTGTGATCGGCAATTATGGCGTCATGTCGTCGAAGAACGGGGCGGTCAATGTGATGATCTGCATCACGGCCTTGAGTTATATCTATTACCGTCGCGCGAATCGCACGATGACGATTTCTTGGGCCAAGACCGGGAATATTGTCCTGGGAGCATTGTTTGGCTTGGGAGTGGCGCACATTATCGGCTTATCGGTCTATGGATTCTATCTTCCGGCGAGTCTTCGTGTCGGGTTGTCCGGGCCACAGGCAGTCACCACGTTGGTGGTGGTCACGGTGGGTTTGCTCTTGAACCGGCGCATGCTGCAGGGCGCGACGATCCATGGGCCGGTGCAATGGGGCCAGATCTCGATGCGCGGGATGGTCGGATTATTCGGATTGGCCGCGGCCTTTACCTGGGTGATGGGGTTGATGGGGTACATTCGGTCATCCGGCCGGCTGGCCTGGCATGTGAACGAATTGATGCCGGATACGTCCCCTTGGGCATTCACGCCGTCGCTTGGATTTGCCGCGAAAATGGTGACCATGAACATGGTCGTGTTTTGGGGAGCCGTCTTCTTTTTGTTTTGGGTCTGTCAACGTGGCCGGCAACCGGTCATGCATGAAAACGTGAGTACGGAGAAGGAGGCCGGTTTCCTGCCGTCTCCGTCGCATGAGGGATAGGTGGATGTATCACGGAGTGCGGAGATGGTTATGAAGATGATGCTTGGCGTCGTATGGCTTATGAGTTTGATGGGATGGTGTATTCTGCCGGAGAGCCCTTCCTATGCTGCGGAAATCAGAGTGATGGTTTTGGAGGACTTTCAGTCTGCCGACCAGGATGGGTTTCCGATCGATTGGCAGCATGAAAATCAGCGTAGCCAAGCCAAGGGCAGGGATGCGTACAAAATTCAGTCATCCGACGGACAGAAGTTCCTCGCCGTCAAGGATGCGGGCCAACGCGTGAAAAAGCGCAAAATTGAATGGGATCCAAAAGCCTATCCGGTCCTGACATGGCGCTGGCGTCTTCACAAAGCGCCGAGCGGGTCGGAGCCGATTGCGGCGTTGTACGCCTCGTTGGATACCGATCTCCTGTTCATTCCGGTCTTTACCAAATATATCTGGAGCGCTGGAAAGCCGGAGGGCACGTTCATCGAAGGGGGCATGTTTAGCGGCTCGGAACTGGTGGTGCAAAGCGGATTGGCCCCTGTGGGAGAGTGGATCGAAGAGCGAATCAACGTCTACGAAGACTTCAAGCGCATTCACAAACATGAGCCGGCAGAAAAGGCTTGGGGAATTTCTTTGTTCGCCGCTCCCGGTGTGGAGATCGACTTTGGTGCGATTACGGTCAGTTCCGGCAAGTAACCATGTGCCTGCTCTATACGATCACAAGGAATCGATCATCGTTATGAGCCGCCTGTCGACCAAGACCCTGTTTGATGTGGCATTTGGCGTCGTGGTGATGGGCACGGTGGGAGGATTGATCGGCACGATTTTGGGGGGCTCCTCCGTTCCTATCGCGACTGGACTAGGGTTGATGCTGGGCGCCGTTGTCGGCTTTCTCGGTGGGCGTCGCTTCCTCGTCAGCATCTTGGTGGGCACGGTCCTGGGCGGCCTACTGGCATGGGTGGCTGCAGGGTTTGAAAAGATTTCGTTCGGCGCTGGAGCCGGTGCGGCCATGGGCGGATTTCTGGGCGTGCAGATTTCGATGTTGCTGGATGTGCGAGCAGCGCGGAGAGCAGCGGCTGAGGAGGGGCGCGCCGATGCTCCTGCCGCGCATTCGACGGTTTCCAAATCGTGAGGTGCGAGTAAGCTAATGGAAAACAGGGGCGTATTGATCGGATCGATCATCTTTGTGTTTGCGTCGTTTTTTCTGATGATTGGAGCGTTGGTGTACGAATCGTACAAAGCGAAGCAGATGCGCCAATTGGCCATGTCTATTACGACAGAGGCGAAGGTGATCGAGACGCCTGCTGCGCAAGACTTTTCCATGTACAAGACCCTCGTCGGAGACGATGGACGCGAGATGGTGCAAATCTCCGAGGGGCCGTTTGTGATGGGGAGCCGCGACAATGACAGTGATCCGGATGAAAAACCCGAGCATCAGGTGTATTTGAAGTCGTACTTTTTCGATAAGCATGAAGTGACGCAGGATGCCTACGAGCGTTTTGCCAAAATGGCCAAGCGAGTCAAGCGCAAGATCGAGGTCTTTGAAGATGACCCGGCCAAATTGCTGATGCCGGAAAACCCGATGATCGCTGTGACGTGGGATGACGCGGAAGCCTACTGCAAATGGGCAGGCAAGCGGTTGCCCACCGAAGCAGAGTGGGAGAAGGCGGCACGTGGAGAAGGGAAGCGCCGCTATCCGTGGGGCGAAGAGTTCGTGGTCAGCTATGCGAACATCGACGGCAATGAAGATGGCTTCCGATACCTTGCCCCGCCCGGGTCTTTTGAGGCTGGGCGCAGCCCCTACGGGATTTACGATATGACGGGAAATATCGGTGAATGGGTGGCGGATTTCTACGATGAAAATGCCTATAGGAAATCGGTATATCGAGATCCGAAGGGGCCTGAGCAGGGCGAGCAACGGGTCATTCGCGGAGGTTCCTGGCGGGAAACCAAGCGAAATGTCCGCTCCTCAAAGCGGTTTCAGGCCAAACCGTGGCGACACGATATCACAGTCGGCTTTCGCTGTGCCAAGGACGTTGAGATCGACGTGCCGGCCAAGTAACGGGTCAGGTCATGCTCGAAACACGATTCAAAGTTATCTTCCTCTTTGTGGTATTGTTCGCGGCCAGCATGCCGCTTATAGCGATTCTCCGGGGAACGAGTTCCACTCCATTTGAAGCGGATCCCCAGCGTCTGGAGGAAGAGGCAGCCATCTCTGTCGTGGACTCCTCGGGTGCGGACGAGCCTCTCCCGGAAGACCTTGTCACGATTCCTGCGGGGCCGTTCGTGCGGGGAAGCGATCGTGGAGGATTCGATGAGCGACCGGAACGGACAATTTATCTCGATAGATTCTTGATTGATCGTTATGAGGTCACGAATGCACAATACGCCGCTTTTGTGAAGGCGACAGGCCATCGTAAATCAGGGCCCCCGTCACGGTACGCAAAAAATACGGCGCGTATGCGGGGAGTGAATCAACCGGTAGTCTATGTGTCGTGGGAGGATGCCAAGGCTTACTGCGAGTGGCGTGACAGGCGCTTACCTACTGAGGCGGAATGGGAAAAGGCCATGCGTGGCACCGATGGGCGCCTCTGGCCATGGGGCAATGTCGAAATCCAGGATGGGGCGAACTGGGCCAGAGTTGATGATGGCTTTGAAGTTGCCGCTCCGGTTGGGCGGGTACGAAGCGATGAGAGTCCATATGGAGTCATGGATGGTGCCGGTAATGTCATGGAATGGGTAGAAGACTGGTACCAGGAGAACGCTTATGCGGAATCTCCGGATCGCAACCCACAAAGCCCGGAATACGGCACATACAAGGTCTTGCGCGGGGCGGCCTATACGAGTGCCGGATCAGACTTGCGGATTTCCGCTCGCAGCAAGATGATGTCGGATTTTCGAGATGAAACCATCGGTTTCCGTTGCGCCCAATCAAGCAGGGAAAGTGGCCGATCGAATGAAGGAAGGGTTGCTGAGAAAATCATAGGAAATCAAAGTAATAGAGGATCAGAAACACGGCCAAAATGATATTGACAACCATTCCGGCCAAAACTATAATGTCGAACACTTTTGAATTTTTAGCCATAAAATCCCGTTTAAAAACATGTGAATGAGGGATTTTGATTAACACAGCGTCGTTGGTGTGTCAATTCAAAATACGTACTTAAACCGTTGGGAGAATCACGATGGAAGCTGCTCAGGATGACGTCAAAATTAAGATCGGCAAAATGATTTTCTACATCACCTGTGCAGTCAGTATTTGGTTTTTCTATTGGTTCGGTGGGGTTCAATGTCCGTGCTGATCCCGCACTCCGACCTGGGAACTGATTTCATCTTGAAGGGGGTTTAAGATGGGCCAAACAATTGTGTATTTCGTCGTTTCCATAGCGATCTGTGTTTCGTTTTTTGCGGCTGTTGATCACTTTCTGATGGATGCGCAGGGATTGGATTTCTGGTATCTCCTGCGGAAGTAGGCATTGGAGAGAGGCAAGGCTTGAAGTTGTTGCTCACACACGCGATGTATCAAGGAGGTAACACATGGGCTCTGTAACCCGCACGAAGTTGATGTCGATCATGGCGCTGGGCGCGATGATCGGCCTCCTCCTCCTGCCTATTCTGGTTGCGATCCCTGCTCTCGCCAACGACAGTGGCTCACCGGCTGCTGGAGTGAAAAAAGAGGGTGGTGATGCAAAGGTTGAGAAGGGTAAGGATGTTTACTATAAGACGGAGGGGATTGTCTCCGGTCCTCCTGCCCCTAAGACGACCGACAGCGAGAAGGACTATCCTCGTTACAACTTCGAGAGTCGAGTCCTTCTCTGGTTTGCCAACCAGCAACATCTCTATTATGGCAGTTTCGTTCTGGCCGTACCTATCTTCTGCATGATCATCGAGTTCATGGGGGTGGTGAGCAAGGATAAGGCACTGGCCAAACGGTATGACCAGCTCGCTTATGACTTCATTAAGATTAGTTTGACTGCGTATTCCTTGACGGCAATCCTGGGCGGCATTCTGATCTTTACCTTTCTCACTCTCTATCCCGCTTTTTTCCAATATCTCTCAAGTATCTTTAGGCCGGTCATGCACATCTATGCGCTGATGTTCGTGGCTGAAAGCGGAACTCTCTATATCTATTATTATGGCTGGGACAAGATGAAGGAAGGGTTCCTGAAGTGGATCCACCTCAGCATGTCCGTGGTCCTGAACGTCATCGGTACGGTCCTCATGTTCCTCGCGAACTCCTGGATCGGGTTTATGATGTCGCCGGCTGGAGTTGACGAGCAGGGACGGTATCTCGGCAATATTTGGCACGTGATCCATACCGCCTTGTGGAATCCTCTGAATTTGCATAGGATTCTTGGCAACATGGCCTTTGGCGGCGGTGTCGTCGCTGCTTACGCTGCATATCGATTTTTGTCGGCCAAAACGGACGAGGAGCGTGCTCATTATGACTGGATGGGCTATATCGCCATGGCCCTCGGTGTCTCGTTCTTGATTCCTCTGCCATTTGCGGGCTACTGGCTCATGCGCGAGGTATATGCCTATCGGCAGCAGATGGGCATTACTCTAATGGGCGGATTGTTGGCTTGGTTGTTCATCATTCAGGCAACCATGATCGGTATCCTTTTCCTCAGTACCAATTATTATCTGTGGCAGGCGCTGGGACGTATGCGCGGGGCGGAAAAGTACCAACGATACATTAAGTATCTTGTATTCTTGCTCACCTGTGGATTCCTGGTTTTTATTACCCCGCACACTATTGTTATGACCCCCGCTGAACTGAAGGCGATGGGCGGTCAACAGCACCCCGTACTTGGTAATTACGGTGTTATGTCAGCCAAAAACGGCGGCATTAACGTCATCATTACG
Source organism: Nitrospira sp. (assembly GCA_021323395.1). Lineage (GTDB taxonomy): Bacteria > Nitrospirota > Nitrospiria > Nitrospirales > Nitrospiraceae > Nitrospira_A. The sequence continues at coordinate 44,237 of JAJONL010000003.1, read as the reverse complement.
ACCACCGTATTAAGTTTCGTATGGTACATGCGAGGGAATAAGGTTTCGACGGTGTCGTGGTCCAAGTTCGGCAACATTTTTATGGGCTGTTTCTTCTTCTTTGCCTATCTCAACATTATCTTGCTCGCCATTTACGGCTACTACATTCCCGCCAATGTACGCGTCGGCCTATCCGTGCCTCAGGTGGCGACGACCTTGTCCTGTCTGTTCTTCATGTTCGCGCTCAATAGCGTCATGATGAAGGGTGCCAAACAGATGGGGCCCATTGAATGGGGCAAGATTTCAGCTCGGTCGCAGTACGCGCTCATCATGCTGGCAACAGCGTTTACGTGGATGATGGGACTGATGGGATATATCCGCTCCTCAGTCCGTTTATTCTGGCACGTCAACGAAATCATGCGTGACAATTCCCCCTGGGCGTATACGCACACGGTCGGTTTTGCCGCCAACATGATTTCTTTCAATGTGTTGTTCTTCTGGACCACTATCATGTTCGTGTTTTGGTTAGGTGCTCTTGCCGCGAAAAAAGCACCCGTCGAGGCAAAGGCAGCCGTGCCTGGGAGGGCGGCAGCCCCGGCGGTTGGTCACTAAGCAAAACGCACCTAACGAACCAATGAGGGAAGGTGCCTGCGCTGCTCTCGCAGCCAGGGCCTTCCCCCCCCTGCAGGAGGTTTGAGCTGTGATTGAACTCATTAAGGCAGGTTTAGCGATGGGATGGCCAGCGCTAGCGCTCCTGGTCGCCCTCATGTTTTATTTTAAATTGTCAATTTCTGATCCTGTCGCGAACAAGCGAGCGGTGTTTAAGACATTCATCGGAATCTTGGGAGCCATGCTTCTCTTTATGGCGGTTGCCAACTACAAGATGAATTTCTTTGCCGAGTCGAGACTTTTGCCGGTGTCTCTTGTCTTGATCACTTCCATGGCGTTCATGATGGCGCTGTATTTTACAAACATCAGCGCCCTCTTAAAAATCGGCGGGTTTATGTTTTTTATTGCGGCAGCGTTGTCAGGTTACGGAAATTGGCTGCCTCAGGTCGAGGGCGGTTTTCCGCCCATTGAAGAGAAGAAAGATTTCAGCAATATGCCCCAGACGGAACTTGCGGATGAAGGGGAGAAAATCATCTTCGGTGGGGTTGGTCAAAATAAGGTTCAGGGAGCCATCGGCAAGGGGCAATGCCCGCTCTGTCACGCTTTCCATAAAGGGATGTTAGGTGAGCGAGCACCAAATCTCGATGGTCTGCCCGAGCGGGCTGCTACTCAGATCGATGATGCTAGGTACCACAAGGGCAATCCGGCTGCACGTGATTCGAGCCAAAAAGAATCCTTCCCTGGTTCCGGCACCGCTGAAAATGCACAAGAGTACATCGCCGAATCACATTCATGCCCAAGCTGCTTTGTTGTCGCAGGGTATGGGGTGAAAGGTACGAATGATAAAGAAAGCCCGATGCCGGCTATTCATAAGCCACCGATTTCTCTGTCGCTCCCGGAACTTGCGGCGGTGGATACCTGGTTATACGTTCGTGAAGGCCGTGAAGCGCCGAGTTTCGATGAAATCGTGAAATCGTACGAAAAGTTCATTCCTGAATCCGATCGACCAAAACCGCCTACCGAGGGTGATGCAAAGCCGGGAGCGAGTGCGCTAATGGCTGATGGAACTGAGCCGGTTGATCAGATTTTCTCCAAGGGCCAATGCGTGGCTTGCCACACTATCCCTGGTATCGCAGGCGCGACAGGCACGATTGGGCCGAAGCTTGTAGAGGGAACGAATGCGCCTCTTCGAATCAAAGACAAGGAATATAAAGGCAAGGCGAAGAGCGTTCCTGACTACATCATGGAGTCCATTATTGAGCCCAGTGCCTACGTCGTGAAGGGTTTCCCCGACAATACGATGCCTAAAGTGTTCGGTCAAAAACTTAGCGCTGGCGCGCTCAAAAAGATCGTAGATTACCTCTCGCAGGTGCAGGAAGGGAAAGAGCCACCCAAGACCTCCTAGCATTGGAGAAGTTGGGTTGCTTATTGCGGCTGCGGAACAAAGGGAGATGACGAAATGAAAGCTTTAATGTCAGTCGGAGCTTTGATAGGAGTCGTCGGGTTGCTCATGTTGATCGGTATGATCTTCGGAGTCATTCCTTCGAACACCGTCAGGCTTGTTGAGGGCTACATGCCCATGCAGGTGTTGAGTGAGTTGGCGATATTCGTAGCTGGGTTTGCCGGCTTAAGCTATCTGCTCAATTCGATGGGAGTTGCCTTTCCACGTTTTTGGCAGGGCATTCTGTTTTGGGTGTTTATTCAGACCTATCTCAAGTTTCGTATCTATCCGCCCATTCCATTTAGCGTCCGCGCTATGTACGGCACGGTGTCGTTCGTTGCCGTGTTCATGTGGGTGTCCGCAAACGAGGAGGACTGGAAAAAGTTTCGTCAACCGATCCTGAACGTGCTGGACGCCAACACGGGATTTCACAAGGCGCTTCGCACCATGTATTTGATACTTTTGCCTTTGCTCATCGGTGGATTCTCATTTTTGTCGATGAAGCCAAGCGTAGATGAACCCATTGAGCTTCGCACGGTGCATCCCGCTCCGCCAGCCAGCACCAAAGTGCATGGCAAGACGTATACGCTTCAAACTTCGCAGAATCCGTACCGTGTCAATCCAGAAGGCAAATACGACCAAGAATATAGCAATAAATTAATTGTTGAACAGTCGATGGGACGATTGATGGCTCCCAATGCTAATCCCTGGGATGACAAGGCACAAGGGTATCTGAAATATGTTCGTGAAGGTGGAGAGATATTCTTCCAAAACTGTCACTTCTGCCATGGTGACAATCTGAATGGTCGTGGCTTGCACGCGTTTGCATTTAACCCAATTCCCGCGAATTTCACCGATCCAGGAACGATCGCGCAGCTACAAGAAACGTTCATCTTCTGGCGCGTGGCCAAAGGCGGAATCGGGCTGCCGACTGAAGGTTTCCCTTGGGCGTCTGTGATGCCGCCGTGGGAGCAGCATCTTACAACGGACGAAATCTGGAAAGTCATCCTCTTTGAATATTGGCACACGGGATATTATCCTCGGACATGGGATTAATCGAGCATCTTACAAACAACCTGGGAGAACAGGTGGTGAGGTTAACAATGAGCAAATTTCGTTCAAACGTAAAACCGACGCTGGCCATCGGCGCGGCGCTGGGAGCCGTTCTCTTTACGACGATAGGTGGGGGACCGGTCTTTGCGGAGGAGCTGCCGGCTGGCTTCAAGGCGGGTGAGTTGGCTCCCGCACCTCCGGCTGACATGATTGAAGCCGGGAAGCGAGTGTACTTTACTAAATGTGTATGGTGCCATGGAGTCGACGGCGCGGGAGATGGGCCCGGAGCCGATCGTCTATGGCCACGCCCGAGAAATTTCAATCAGGGAACATTTAAAATTCGCCATACGGCCAGCGGTGAATTGCCACTCTTTAACTACAATGAAAGAGCGCCGGACTCAGGAAAGAATGACCTCTTCGATACCGTAACGCATGGTCTCCCTGGTTCTGCCATGCCGCCGTGGGAGGGTATTTTATCCGAAGAGCAGCGCGTTCAGGTCTTGTCGTTTGTCACGACTCAATTAGTCAAAGATCGAAAGTTTACCGACAAGCAGGAATCACAGACGATCCTTCAAATGGGTTCCATCAAGCCGGTTGAGGCAAATGAGGAGAGCCTGAAGAAGGGTGCCACGTTGATTGTGGATAAGAAGTGCATTGAGTGTCACGGGGTCGAAGGACGCGGGGACGGAAACGCCTTTAACCTGAAGGACGATTGGGGCTTTTCAATTCAACCGGCGAATTGGCACAAGTGTTGGAACTTCCGTGGTAGTCGCCAAGATCCCTACAACGTACGAAATATTTTCCGTACATTCTCAACCGGTGTAAATGGCACCCCCATGCCGTCGTTCGCAGATAATACGACGGTTGAGGAACGATGGGACATTGCAAACTTCGTCAACTCCTTGTGTGAGCGCGATGGCGACGGGAAGCCGCTCGGCATCGATCCACAGACAGACAAGCCCAAAATCAATTTCGTCGTTCCGTCGGCACCGATTGAAGGGGAAATTTCAAATGACCCCGAAAACGAGATGTGGAAAAAGATAGGCCGCCGTTACATAGCCATGGGCGGTCAGATCACCCACAAGCCGCGCAATTTTGTGAATCGGATTGATGATATTTGGGTGAAGTCATTGTACAACGAAAAGAACGTTGTCTATCTTATCCAATGGGATGATCGCACAAAGAGTGTTGCCGAAGGAAAACTTCCATGGGCGCCAACTCAGGTCAATGTGGAAAACTTCGGTGTCAAAGAGCAGGCTCCAAAAACCGGTGAAGAGGGCTCTATCGCCTCTGCACAGAACAACTATGCAGTCTATAACGATGGAATCGCCTTTCAGTTTCCGATTAAGTGGCAGGAGATTCCTGCTCCCTTTAAGCCTCGATACTTGTGGGGTGATGCGAAGTTCAATGCCGACATTCTCAAGTGGGAAGCGGACGGCTCGCTGAGATCTTTCAAGGGAACCGGTTGGGATCAGGATTTTGAAGAGCGTGATGATTTTGAAGAAAAGGCAAAATTGCTGAAGGCCGAGTGGAAGAATGGGCAGTGGACCGTCATGATCTCCCGTCCTCTGAAAGGTGATAAGGATGATTATGATGAGTACACCAGGTTTGACGTCGGAAAGTACATTCCGATGGTGTTTTTTGCCTGGGATGGCCACAACGGTGACGCCGGACGCAAAATGGCCGTATCCGCCTTCTATTACACGATTTTACAGCCTCCGATTCCTCAGGAAGTGTACATCTACCCGGCTGTTATCGCGGTCGGTGTGGTCCTGCTGGAAGGTTGGATGCTGACACGTCGCGCGAATAAGAAGAAGGGCAAAGTCCTCTAATCGGGTTTTCAATAAAGTGTGTGAAACGGCGAGGGGGTGGGGAAACTCACCCCCTCATTTTTTTGGGAACGGATCGTCTCGTTGCAAGCATGAAGGGGAGCTCCGTCATCGAGAATATCTCAGGTATCTTGATCGCTGGCGGACAGAGCCGGCGAATGGGACGCGATAAACGTTTCCTCAGGGTGTCTGGAACTAGCGTGTTTCAGCGCACGCTGGACATGTTAGTGCGAACATTTCCCGAGACCATTGTGGTGCTCGCAGAACCAGTTGATTTACCATCGATGCCTGGAAGTAAAGTCGTATACGACCTCATTCCAAAGGCTGGGAGCCTAGGGGGGCTCTATACCGGGCTGATGGCTTCCTCACAGCCTCGCATATTCGCTGTGGCCTGCGACATGCCGTTCCTGAACCCCGATGTGATTCGGTTCATGGCCTCATTCGATGTGGGCGCGGACATAGTCGTGGCGCAATTGAGCGGCGGATTTCAACCCATGCATGCGCTATATTCCAGGCGGTGCATCCCTTTTCTCAAGGCTATGGCGGACAAGCGAGACTTGAAGATACAAAATTTGTTTCTCCAGGAGGAGCTGCGAGTGAGCGTATTAGGCGAGGTTGATTTAGCTCTGATCGAATCAGGACGAAGGTCGTTTCAGAATATTAACACCCCGGACGACTTGGCACGGGCTGAAGCCGAAATTGCCGATCAATCATGACTAAACAGGATGGTCGTCTTACGAACGAACGGGGGGTCTTGGTCATGCATCCAGGGGCAGTCGGCGATGTCCTGTTAGCCCGTCCGTCCCTTTCCCTGATTCGACGTCAATTTCCTCAACATAGGCTCGGGCTCCTGGCTGGGTCAGCGCTCGGAATGCTCTTGCGAGAGGGCGCTGAGATCGATCGAGTGTTCCCCCTCGAATCGCACTATCTGGGGGAATTATTCGGGGGGTGCGACAGCCTTCACCTGGCATTCAAAAACTGGTTGCGGACCTGTGACCGTGCGGTCGGTTGGTTGCAGGATAAGGAGGGAGCCATCGCGAATACTCTTCGAGCCTTGGGAATACCTCGTGTGTGCGTACAATCTCCATTTTCTTCAGACTTGAAGTCGGAACATCAAGCTGGTCGATATCTGGAAGTACTGGAAGGGGTACCTGTCAGCGAGGTGACAACCGAGCCACTCATTCTTTCCTCGCGCCTTCGCGAACGCGGAAGGCAGCTGCTGCAAGCACTAAACTGGAGTCATCAACAGCGTCTTGTAATCCTTCATCCTGGCAGTGGAAGTATTCACAAGTGTCTAGATGCGGCGCGCTTTGCGGCTGTGGTCGAATGGTTGTGCCGTGAAGGAGTATTTCCTGTGTTGATCGAAGGTCCATCGGATGGCGAGACTGTCGCCAACCTGCAGCAGGCCCTCAGCGTATCTGTGCCGATCCTGCGTCATATGGAGCTATCGACGGCAGCGGCCGTCCTTTCGCACGCTGATCTCTACCTTGGACATGATTCCGGCCTCACGCACCTCGCCGCTGCTCTATCTATTCCCACAGTCGCCTGTTTCGGTCCTACGTCCCCTCAACGGTGGGCTCCGCTAGGGCGAAGCGTGGTAATTTTGGGTGGAGCCTTTTGCAGTTGCCCAAATTGGAGTAGTGTGGAGCGTTGCCGAGACAAAGTCTGCCTCCACATTTCCCCCGCGTGCATCATCGAAGTGTGCCGCGAGTTACTGATGAAACATACTGCTGTAGCCGACGCCTAACCTCCGATCTTGTCTCTCTTGTCATGGTATGTTAGATTCCCAGTTTGATTTTCGCTGTTTCCACGCAGACTTAGAGAGGTCTTTGTGACTCAGGGTGTGGTGCAAGATAAGGTCAGCGCGGCGCTGGTAGGAGCGCTTCGGCTAGCGCAGCAACGGGGCGTTCTCAAAATTGCACACATGCCCATTGTGAGTCTGGAGGCTCCCAAACGCCCCGAATGGGGCGATGTGTCTTCCACTGTGGCCATGTCTTTATCGGCGTCTGAGCGGCGGCCACCCTATGAAATCGCCCAGATCATCATTGATCACCTGGAACAACGAGACGCATTGTTTAATCGTGTCGAAATCGCTCGCCCTGGCTTTCTCAATCTCACCGTCAAGCAACAGCTATGGATGGAGGTGCTCCGTGAAATCGAGACCCAGGGTATTGCCTACGGGCATAACGAGGTAGGACAAGGACGCCGGGTCTTAGTGGAATATGTCAGTGCGAATCCCACTGGCCCGCTGCATGTCGGACATGGGCGTGGTGCCGCAGTGGGGCAAGCACTCGTTCGTCTCCTGAAAGCCAGTGGACATGAGGTGGTCAGTGAATTTTATATTAATGATGCCGGTCGACAGATGAACCTGCTGGGTGTGTCCGTCCTGGCGCGATATCTGGAGTCTTGCGGGAAGTCGATGCCCTTTCCCGAAGAGGGATATCAGGGTGAATACATTCGTTCGGTCGCCGAGCGTCTACGAGCGGAACAGGGTGACGGCCTGCTCTCGCTGCCCGTGATGGAAGCCGAACTATTAAGCAAGGAGTTTGCGTACCGAGAGTTACTGGCACTCATTCGCCAAGATCTGGAACGGTTCGGCATAGTCTTCGAGTCCTGGTTCAGTGAAGCCTCGCTCTTGACCTCAGGCATCGTAGAGCAGGTATTGGGTGAGCTCAAGGCTCGAAACCTGTTATTCGATCAGGATGGCGCGCAATGGTTTCGTTCGTCCACCTTTGGAGATGATAAGGATCGTGTTGTCCGCAAACAAGAGGGTGACTACACCTACTTGGCTTCCGACATCGCCTACCATCGTGACAAATTGCGGCGCGGCTTTGATCTGTTGGTCGACGTGTGGGGCGCTGATCATCATGGTTATATTCCCCGAATGCAGGCCGTTGTCCAGGCCTACGGATATCCGAAAGAGCGGCTGAAGGTTGTTTTGGTGCAAATGGTGAATCTATTGCGTGGCGGCAAGAAGGTCGAAATGTCGAAGCGAGCCGGAGAATTCATCACGCTCCGCGAAGTGATGGATGAAGTCGGCGCCGATGCCGCCAAGTTCTTTTTTCTCCTACGTGAATCGAGCACGCATTTGGACTTTGATTTGGAATTAGCCAAGCAGCAATCGCAAGAGAACCCTGTGTACTATGTGCAGTATGCGCATGCACGGATCGCCAGCCTTCGTCGTGTGGCCGCGGCGCGCGGTATCGACTGTCCGCTGCCGAGTCAGGCCAACCTTGATCTCTTACAAGACCCCGATGAACTCGCGCTCATTCGCAAACTGTCGGCGTTTCCCGTCGTCTTGCAGGCAAGTGCCCAGGAGCTTGAGCCGCACCGAATAGCCTACTACCTTCGTGAGTTGGCCGGCATGTTGCATCCCTTCTACAACAAGCATCGGATTTTGCCACCGGCGCCTGAAAGCGAGGCCTCCAGCGTCGCTACGAGCGATTCCCCGACTTCCGCCAGTCGGCGACCAGCGGTTGTGGCGCCAGCCCTGACCGGCGCGCGACTGGCCTTGATGTGGGCGGTGCAGCAGGTGGTCCGAAACGGGCTGGACGTGCTGGGCGTCTCAGCTCCGGAGCAGATGTAGGACCACCGATCGAATGTTGTCGTTCCGCCTCACTCATGAAGAATCTTCCGGTCGCGCACGCGTCGGTTTGTTAACCACAGGGCGCGGCGAGATTGCCACGCCTGCCTTCATGCCCGTCGGCTCTTTGGGCAATGTGCGAAGCGTCGATGGAGAAGAATTACTCAAGATGGGCTATGGGCTCATCTTGAACAATGCCTATCATCTCTATTTGCGTCCCGGGCACAAGGTGGTGGAAGAGTTGGGCGGCGTGCATGGTTTTACGGCATGGCCCGGCGCAATCCTGACCGATAGCGGAGGCTTTCAAGTCTTCAGTCTGGCTAAGTTCTGCAAGGTCACCGATGAAGGCGTGATCTTCCAATCGCATATCGATGGGTCCTCCCGGTTCATTAGTCCGGAAACCTCCATTGAGATTCAGGAGGCCTTGGGCGCAGACATCATCATGGCGTTCGATCATGTCGTCGCGTTGCCTTCGTCCACAGAGCAGGTGCGGGACGCCGCCAAGCGGACGTCGCTGTGGGCGCGCCGGTGTGCGAGCGCCAAACGGCGGACGGATCAATCGCTGTTTGGTATCGTCCAGGGTGGCTTGGATTCTGGACTGCGGGTGGAGTCGGCGCGCGATCTCGTCTCGGTCGGGTTTGATGGGTATGCCGTTGGCGGGCTGTCGGTGGGCGAGGACAAGGCCGACATGTATGCCATGTTGGATGTCACCGTGCCGGAGTTGCCGCAGGCTAAGCCGCGTTACCTCATGGGGGTAGGCATGCCGGAGGATCTTGTGGAAGGGGTCGCCCGCGGGATTGATTTGTTCGACTGCGTGGTTCCATCACGCCACGGGCGGACGGGTTGGTTATTCACATCGTTTGGACGGGTGGTGATCAAGCAGGCCCGCTATGCGCGGGATGAACAGCCCATCGACCCGTCCTGCCGGTGTCCGGTCTGCACCTGCTATACCAGGGCCTATCTGCACCATTTGTTCGGTATCAAGGAAATGTTGGGCGCTCGCCTGAATACGATTCACAATTTGTGGTTTTTTGCTCAGCTGATGGACGAAATCCGGAGCGCCGTGCGGGAGGGAACGTTCCAGGAGTTTCGCCGCAAGTTTCACCGCACCTATCTTGTTGATCGGCCGGCTGGCCAAAGTCGGTTAGGTACTCAGAATATTGACATTTCTTAACGGCGATCTAGGCGGGGGACATTATGTGGGATTCGATGGCATGGGCGCAGGGAGCATCGGGAGGGGCAGGCGCAGGGGGTGGTCTCCTGTCGTTGGTCCCCTTCGTCCTGATCTTCGTCATTTTCTATTTCATGCTGATACTGCCGCAGCAGAAACGCAAGAAGCAGGCGGACGCCATGCTGGCTGCGCTCAAAAAAGGCGATAAGGTGGTCACGGCGTCGGGGATTTGGGGCAGCATCACAAACATGGGAAAGGACACCGTGACGCTCCAAATCGCGGATAACACCAAAATCAAAATCCAGAAAGAGCACATTGCTCGACTGCGCGGTGACGAAGAGGATTGACGCAGGCAACGGAGACGGGAAGGATTGGCGCACGTATGAAGAAAGTCGGCGGACGGTTGTTGGCCTTGGTGACGATGGTGGTCGCCTCGATCATCTTTTTCTTGCCTTCATATCAACCCTTGTACAAGGAACTGCCGCGGTGGGTTCGGGACGTCCTGCCTGATAAGGGTATTACCCTTGGATTGGACCTGCAAGGCGGCATTCATTTGGTGCTCGAAGTCGAAGAAGATCGGGCGGTGGAGATTGCGGTGGACCGTACCGCCGCGGGGATACAGGACCTGCTGGTTGAAAAGAAGATTCCTGCTGAATCGGTCAAGCGAACGGGCTCTTCGCGGATCACGATCAGGTTTCAGAATGCCGACCTGAAGCCTCAGATTCAAAAGCTCCTTGATGACTTCCCGACCTATGTAGAAGTGGAATCGGCTGGGTCCGCGAACAGCGTCGTCTGGGAATTGCGGGAGGCGGAGACCAAGCGCATCAAGGATTCCGCCATTAATCAGGCGTTGGAGACGATTCGCAATCGCATCGACCAGTTCGGCGTGGCCGAACCTCTGATTCAGCGGCAGGGCTTGAAGCAGGTGGTGGTGCAGTTGCCGGGGATCAAGGATGCCAAGCTGGCGAAGGATCTTATCAAGCAAACGGCATTGCTCGAATTCAAATTGCTGGATGATGACAATCAGGCGAAGCTGGATTTGCCGGGTCGGATCCAGAAGGGGAAAGAGCGCGAAGAGGCGCTTCTGAAGCAGGTGGAAGGAAAGGTGCCGGAAGGCGATCAGATTCTTTTCGAGCGGATCGCAGAAAAGGATAGCGGGCAGGAATGGCTCGCGCCCTACCTGGTCAAGAAGCGAGTCATGCTGGCCGGCGATGTGTTGAGCGACGCCCGGGTGTCCATCGGCCAATTCAACGAGCCCTACGTGTCGGTGACGTTCGATGCGAAGGGGGCGAGAGAGTTCGACCGGATCACGGGCGAGAATGTCAAGAAGCGCATGGCCATCGTGCTCGACAACACCATCTATTCGGCGCCGGTCATTCAGGAGCGTATCAGCGGCGGGCGGGCTCAAATCACCGGGACGTTCTCGATGGAAGAAGCCAACAACCTGGCGATCGTGCTGCGGGCCGGCGCGTTGCCGGCGCCGCTCAAGATCATCCAGGATCTGACCGTCGGCCCCTCGCTCGGACGGGACTCGATCGAGAAGGGGGTCAAGGCGACTCTTTTTGCGGGCCTCCTCGTGATCCTGTTTATGGCCAGCTATTATCGGCTATCCGGCGTTATTGCAAATTTTGCGTTGATGTTGAACCTCATCTGCCTGATTGGGTTTCTGGCTGCGTTGAATGCCACGCTGACCCTCCCCGGTATCGCGGGCATTATTTTGACGATCGGCATGGGAGTCGACTCCAATGTCTTGATCTTCGAGCGCATCCGCGAAGAACTGCGTCAGGGAAAGCCGGTTCGGCTCGCGATCGATGCGGGGTATGATAAGGCGTTGTTGACCATCGTCGACTCGCATGTCACGACATTGATCACCGGGTTTGCGTTGTTTCTATTCGGAACGGGTCCGATCAAGGGCTTTGCCGTCACCCTGTGCCTCGGCATTGCGATCAACCTGTTTACGGCATTAGTCGGAACCAAGGTGGTGTTCGATGTGCTGAACCAGCGCAAAAAGATTGAGCAGCTCAGTATTTAGGAAGGAGCCGGCATGTTCGAGATTTTAGGGAAGACGAATATCGATTTTATGGGGAAGCGGGCGATTTCGTTTACGCTCTCCGGCATCCTCGCTTTTCTGGGCGTCATTGCGGTGATCCAAATCGCGCGCGGGGCGGCGAATTTGGGGATCGATTTTGCCGGTGGCACGGCGGTGCAGCTAAAATTCGACCAGGCCATCAAGATCGATGAGGCGAGGCATGCCTTGGAATCAAACGGTCTTGGGTCGGCTGAATTGCAGGAGTTTACACAAGACAACAAGTTGCTGATTCGGGTGAAAGCCTCGACGACGATCGAAGAAAAGATCGCCGAACGGGTGATGGCGGTCTTCAGCAAGGAATTTCCAGAAAACAAGTTTGTCGTCGATTCCAGCATGGAAATCGGTCCGACTATCGGCAAGAAACTCCAAGAGGATGCGCTCATCGCGGTGCTCATTTCATTTGTGGGCATCGTCATCTACATCGCCGTACGATTTGAACTGCGATTCGGAGTGGCCGCGGCCCTGGCGACGTTCCATGATGTGTTGGCCGTGCTCGGTGTCTTTTACCTCTTGGACAAGGAGATTACGCTGCTCGTGGTCACCGCCCTGTTGACTCTGGCGGGGTATTCATTGACGGATACGGTGGTAGTGTTTGACCGTATTCGTGAAAATCTGCGAACGCGCCGGCGGGAAGGCGAAGAAACGATCATCAATACGGCCATCAATCAGGTGCTCAGCCGCACCATCGTCACCAGCTTGACTGTGGTCATCGTGCTCATTCCGCTGGTGCTGGCGGGGGCGGAAGTGTTGCATGATTTCTCTCTGGCGTTGCTGGGCGGAGTCATGTTCGGGACCTACTCCTCCGTATTTGTGGCCAGCCCGCTGTTGCTGCTGTGGCCCGGCAGCGCCGGGGGTCTCATGAAGCGTCGCTAGTCACCGGCTGTTCGGGCCGGATCCGAGCTCCGCGCGAGGTGTTGAGAGGGCTGTTTGTCGGGGCGAGTCATATCTATGCTGTTCTGGAGCCGGTCTCACAGTCTCCAGCGTAAGATCATCACGGCCATCGTGATGGTCGGTCTCCTGCCGCTGTGCCTTTCGCTCCTCATGACCTACATCGAAGAACGCCGGGCGCTTCGGGAAACCATCGGCGCCAATTTTAAGGAAGTGGCGGTAGAAGCCGCCCGGCGCATCGAGATGCAGGTCACGCGAGGCGTGAATGAAGCCCAGCAGCTGGCTTCCACACCCTTCCTCCGCACATCTGTGACCGAGTCCAATCGCACATACCTGGATAAAGATGAGAAAACCGTCCAATCCATCATCAAGGCATGGCAGAAGCGATGGAGGCAGCGGGATAAGCAGAGCGAGTTCCCACTGTTCATCAATCGGATCGTGACCAACTATTTGATTCGGTGGCACGATATTCGAAAAGATGATTATGTCGCCATCTTTGTCACGGACAACCGCGGAGCCCTCGTCGTAAGTTCGATTCCGCAAGTCGAGTATTACTATGGCAAGACTTCCTGGTGGCAGGCCGTCATGAAGCCTTCTACCGGCGGGGTTTATGTGAGCGATCTCTTCTTCGATCCTTCATTCGGAACTCACGTGCTCAATGTCTCGGTGCCGATCCTTGATGATGAACAGCATGCGGTCGTCGGCGCCGTCACGGTGCTGTTGCGCCGGGATACGTTGTTCCATTCTGTCTCGGAAGTCACCGTGGGGCGGACAGGCCATGCGATGCTGTTCACCTCAGACGGGGCGCCATTGATCTGCCCGGTTCTGTCGCCGGAGGAACACACCGTGACGCCCGAATTGGTGAGCGCCATCAATGCGAGCCATGCCGGTTGGAGTACGGTGATGAATGATTCTCACGGCGGAGAGCATTCCATCGTGGGATATGCGCCGGTTCGCTTGGGTGATCATCTCTTGCCGGAAAGTTTGGGAGGGAAGCGATGGGTGACGTTCGTGCGGCAGGATCCCCAGGAGTCCTATGCCCCGCTGTCGCGGCTCGTCGGGCAAGTGACGGTGTATGGGTTGGGGGTATTCGGTGTCCTGGTGCTGACCGGCCTGGCGGTGGCGCGCCGCATCGCGCGTCCCATCGGTTTGCTTCATGAAGGGGTGCAGCGTATCGGCAGTGGTCGATTGGATCAACAGCTCAATCTCAAGACCGGGGATGAAATCGAGCAGCTGGCCGAAGCCTTCAACAAGATGGCGATCAATCTGCGGGTGTCGTTCGAACAAATCGAGCACCGGATGGAGGATGTTCGCCGGCTGGAGGCGCGGTATCGCGATCTCATTGAGCATTCTCCCGAGATGATTTATCAGCTGAACAAGGCCGGCCAGTTCGTGCACGTGAATAAAACCGGTTTGGACAAGCTTGGGTATTCGCTGGAGGAGATGCTCCAAATGCGTCTCTGGGATCTCGTTCCCAAAGGGCGAGAACTCGAAGTGCTGGCGTATCTGGAGCGCTTGGTCTCACAGGGCCGTAGCACGATCGAGACGGTTTTCCTGGGCGCGGACGGACATCCGATCGACGTGGAAATTCATGCGACGGCCCTCTTTGAAAGCGGCGGCGGTCTCGTCCACTCCCGCGCGTTCGTGCGCGATGTGACGGAACGGCGGTTGCTCGAACAACAGGTCCAACGGTATACGACCCAGCTTGAACAGGCGGTGAATGAACGCACGCGGCAATTAGTGGCCTCACAGGAGCGTTATAAGGCGCTGTTCGATCTGGTCGCTGACTCCGTGTTCATGGTGGACGAGGACGGCCTGATTGTGGCGGTCAATAAGCGCGAGGAACAGGCGCTGGGATATTCAGAGCAGCAGGTTGTCGGGAGCAGTATTCTGAATGTAATCGAGCCGCTCCACCATGAGTCCATGAAAGTGATGCTCGAGAAGATTCGTGCCGGCGAGCGCCAGGTGCCGACCCAGGAGATCACGGTCCGTGACGCCACCGGCAAGGAGACGCCGGTGGAAATGGACCTGATTCTCGTGCGTGGGAGCGATCACACCTTGGTCATGGTCCAGCTTCGAGACATCACCGACAGGAAGCGCCTCGAACGGCAAATGCATACCTACCAGCAGGAGCTGGAAACGAAGGTCACGGAGCGAACGCGCGAAATCGAAGAAACCAAACAGTATCTTGAAAATCTGTTGGAGAATGCGAATGACGTTATTTACACCCTGGACAGCGAGCAACGGTTTACCTACGTCAACAGCAAGGTGTTGGCGTGGGGATACAAGAAGGACGATTTGCTGGGCCGGCCCTATTTGGCCTTGCTGTCCAAGCGGCATCGAGGCCGCCGATTGAAATCGACCCTGGACATCGGCGTCAAACAAGTCTATGAAGTCGAACTGCTGACCAAAGCCGGTGAGCCTCGTTCCGTCATGGTCAGCGTGTCGCCGTTGCACGGGGTTGAGGGGGAGATATTGGGCGTGCTTGGCATTGCGCGCGACATGACGGATACCAAGAAGCTGGAGCAACAAATCAGAAGTTCCGAGAAACTGGCGTCGGTGGGAAAACTTGCCGCTGGGGTCGCGCACGAGATCAACAATCCATTGGGTGGCATTTTGAACTGTCTCTACAACATGCGAAAAGGCACCTTGTCGCCATCTCGGCAAGAAGAATACTTGGTATCGATGGAAGACGGATTGCGACGGGTGCAGAAGATTGTGCGGCAACTTCTCGATTTTTCGCAGCAACACAATCCGGAATTGGCCTTGGCCGATATCCATCAGGTCATCAATCAGGTGTTGCTGCTGACAGAGCACCTGTTCGTGTCCCACCAGGTGAGGCTGGACACCATGTTAGCGACCGATATTCCGGAAATCATGATCGATCGACACATGATGGAACAGGTCTTGATGAATCTCATTTTGAACGCCATTCAAGCGATGCGGAGCGGGGGAATTCTGACTATTCGCACCACGGTAGAGGGACCCAATTGCCAGATCCACATCCGGGATTCGGGCTGCGGGATTTCCTCCTCCGTGCTGCCGCGTATCTTCGATCCATTTTTCACTACGAAGAACGAAGGGGAAGGCACCGGCCTTGGTCTCTCGGTGAGTGTGGGAATTGTGGAACGACACGGGGGCAAGATTTTTGTTGAAAGCGAAGTCGGAAAGGGCACGATTTTTATCGTTTCTATCCCTCTCGCGATCGAACGCTCGGCCGGTGGGAGGTTTTCGTGAAAGGCCTCAAGGTGTTCATTGTCGATGATGAACCGTTGATGCGCCTGTCCATGCTGGATGCGCTGGAAGGCATCGGATGCGAGGTTACGGCGGCGACGACGGGAACGGAAGGGCTGGCCATCCTCGGCACCCGTCAGTTCGACGTCGTGATCACCGATCTGCGCCTACCGGGCGCCGATGGACTCACGATTTTAAAGGCGTCGAAAGAACACAATCCCACGACCGAAGTGATTTTGATCACTGCGCATGGGTCGGTCGATACGGCCGTCGGTGCGATCAAATTAGGCGCCTATGATTACATTACAAAACCGTTCCAGATGGACGAGCTGCTGCTCATCGTCGAGCGAGTGGGAAAAATTCTCGGGCTGCGACGTGAAAATCTCCAATTGAAAGAGGTGCTGGAGGACCGATTCAGTTTCAGTGGAATGCACGGCAGCAACCATCAGATGCGGGCGCTGCTGGAAAGGATCAAGCTGCTGGCGGCGACGGATTCACCGATTTCGATTGCGGGAGAACGTGGAACAGGGAAAGAGCTGGTCGCTCATGCCATCCATTTGAATAGCCCGCGGCGCGATCATCCCTTGATCAAAGTCTGCTGCGCTGACCTTCCTGAAGGGCTCATGGAATCGGAACTCTTCGGCCATGAGAAGGGGGCGATCCCCGGAGCGGCGCGTCAACGCCGAGGTCGATTCGAGCTGGCGCAAAAAGGCTCATTGTTTCTCGACGATATCGATGCATTGTCTCCCACTCTCCAGACCAGGCTCTTGCGCCTGCTGCAAGAAAAGCGGTTGATGCGGGTGGGAGGGAGGGATGCGATTGCCATCGATGTCCGAATCATTTGCGCCGCCCCGCGCGTTCTTCAAGAGGCCGTGGCCGATGGGCGGTTTCGCAAGGAACTCTCCGACTACCTCTCCCCGGTTCAGATCGTTGTACCGCCACTGCGCGAGAGACGCGAGGATGTACTCGTCATCGCCGAGCATGTCCTGGAGGCTCAGTCGGCGAACCTCGGCAAATCGGTGAACGGGTTTGCTCAGCTCAGCCGTGAGTTGCTCTTGCATTATTCCTTTCCCGGCAATGTCGGTGAACTGGAGCAGTTGGTTGAACGGGCCGTCGCTTTGGGGCAAGAGGGGGAGTCGCTGCAACCCTGGAATCTCTGCGGATTCTCGACCTGTCCCTATCTGGGCGGAGCGCCTCAGCCAGCCTGTGGTTTCTGTGCGGAAGGGCTCACCGCAGAAACCAGCAAGCCGGTCGTGACCGCGCCCATGACCCTCGCGATGGCGCGTGAAGCATTTGAGCGGGATTATATTGTCGATGTGTTGAAGCAGGTGGAGGGGAACCGAACCAATGCGGCGACGATATTGGGGCTGTCCCGGAAAGCCTTGTGGGATCGGTGCAAGCGGTACGGCATCTCCTCCGCCCGTGGCGAAGCGGAGGAGGAAGCTGACTAATTACTCTGCCGGTTCCGGGCCGCCTTCCCATAGTTTCACGGTGCGATCCCAGGAAGCGCTGGCCAAGCGCAGGCCGTCGGGTGACAGTGCAATGCCGCGAACAGCTCCGGAATGGGTCTTGTCGGTTCTGAAGTTGCGGCCGGTGGCGATGTCCCAGAAACGGATCGTGCTGTCGTCTCCGGCACTGATGAGTACTTTTCCGTCCGGTGAGACGGCCAAGGACCGAACCCACCCGTGATGCCCGCGCAGAACGCGTAGTTCGTTCATGGTCGGCATATCAAAGAATCGGATCGTATTGTCCCTGCTTCCGGTGATCAGGAGCTTTGCGTCCGGCGTGAACACCATGGCGCCGATCCAATATTCCATGGGTTTTTGGAATCCACCGTCATCTTCAATGAAGAAACCGCGGGTTTCCGTCGAGTCTTCTTCAGTCTCCTGCCAGTGACCGTTGTGCAGGATCTTTTCCTCGCCGCTGGGCAGCACTTCCCAGATTCTGATCTTGCCGATATCCGATCCGCTCGCGAGATGCATGCCATCGGGCGAGAACGCCACACAGACCGACCAGTGGTGATCGAATTGATCCTTGCCCAGCAGAGTCATGAGATCGGTGCCTGTTGTGACCTCCCAGATTTTGATGTCTTTGTTGTGACTGCCGCGCGCAAGCATGAGGCCGTCAGGAGAAAGAGACAGACTGCAGACATTGTGGTCGTAGCGCGTGAAGAGGAGTTTCGTCGGTTCGCCGGTCTTGGGATTCCAGAGACGGATGGTCCGATCTTCACTCCCGGAGGCGAGCGTGCGGCCGTCGGGGGTAAACACCAGAGCCCGGATGTCTGCGGTATGACCGCGTAACGAACGCAACAGCCGGCCGGTTTCGATATCCCAGATGCGGACATACCGATCGACACCTCCGCTGACGATCGTTTGGCCGTCCGGCGCATAGGCGACAGACCATACGCCGTGAGAATGCCCTCGGAAGGTCTTGAGTTCCCGCAGGCCGGTCTTCCAATAGTCTAAGTGGTCAACAGCCGGCACGGTGGCCGGCATGCTTTCCCCTGAACTGCTCATATGTCCTACGGAAGGAGTCGTCGGGGGGGCGGTGCTGTGATTGCTCATAACGTCTAATGCCTCGTCCCTGTCTGGGCGGGGTCGCTGAGCCCCACCTGCCCTCAACGGTTTGCAAAAATCGTCGAGGGGTTTGTATAATCGGCGGTCGTTTCGGTGATCGTAAGAGAAGGACCGGGAGCAAGTCAAGCACAGCACTACGCGCGGGTTTCATCCCTTCACCGTATCAGAACATGTGAGGTCTTATGACAACCGGGATAGAAGTATCCAAGCAGTCTATGGAGATCCGTTTTCAGCCGGCCTTGCTGCAGGAAGTGATCGATTCCTTCATTGAAAAGACGGAACGGGAAGGGGATCCGACCTACTATAAAGAATTTCACGAACTGGCCGATCCGATCTATGAGAAGTTCACACTCGATGATCGGGAGGCGGAGTTTAAGAAGCTGTATCAGTATTTGTTCGGGATCTGGGGCTTTTCCGATATCATCCGTGACGCCTTCAACGAATTTCCTGAACTGAAACAGCGTGTCGGCGTGGTGCTGGTCAAGGGCGTGCTCAAGGAAGATCAGGAAGGGGTCGATGTGTTGCGCAAATGGGGTTCCGTCGAACACGACCTGGCGAAGCAATTCGAGGAAAAGGGCCTGAAGGGTGTCGGCATCAAGCTGATTCCAAGACGGTTTTATGATCCGGCCCTCACCCGCTACTGTCGACACGAGCTCATGCACATCCACGACATGCTCGATCCCGCCTTTGGCTATGATCCTGACACCAGGGTCGGTCAAAACCCCGGCGAGGAAACGCTGATTCTGCACCGCTATCGGATTCTTTGGAATATCAGCGTGGATAGCCGCCTGATTGCCGACGGCAAAGAGCCGATGCTGTCGAAAGAGGATCGCTTCAAAGAGTTTCGCTCATGGTATCGAAAAATTCCGCCCGCGCAGCTGAAATCGGTATTTGAAGGCTTGTGGCAGACCAGTTACTTCACGCATTCCGAACTGGTCGAAATGGCGACCGACACCCTGCGCATCCTGGATCGCGCGGTGGATGTCGAAGGGGGGGAAGTCCCGGAGACCACTAATAAGGTAATGCTCATGCCGGGATTCCCTTGTCCGTTATGTCGCTTCCCCACCTATTCTTGGGTGGAAGATATGGAAACCAAACTGGAAGCGTATATCCTCGACTTTATTCGCGAAAACCATCCAGGCTGGGATGTCGAGTATGGCGCTTGCGATCGTTGCGTGGAAGTGTACAAGTTGCGCGCCGACGGTGTGATGTAGTCAGGAACTGCGATGGCCGCGGATCCCACATATGGACGTCGGGACTTTCTGAAAGACTCCGTGGTCTCAGTGGCCAAGGCGGCGCGGGAATTTGCCGTTCACAAAGATGCGCCTCGTGAGAAAGCTCTTCCTCCCGTGCGGATGGATTGGCTGCGGCCGCCCGGCGCGGTGGACGAAGCGATGTTCCTTGAACGCTGTACTCGCTGCAGTGATTGTGTTAAAGCCTGTCCTCCCGGGGCCATTGTCAGTGACCTGTCGAACGGCACTCCGGTGATTTTTCCCAATCAAGTCGCATGCGAATTATGCGAAGATTTCCCCTGTATTGCAGCCTGCGCAACAGAGGCACTCCTCCCGGTCGCAGATTGTTTCGACGTACGAATGGGTGTCGCCACCGTGTCCCACCGGGTCTGTACGGCAGGGCAAGGTTGCCATGCTTGTGTGTCGAAGTGTCCTGTCGAAGCACTTTCGATGGATTTTAATGCGTTGCGTTTGGTGGTGGCTCAAGAGCATTGTGTCGGATGTGGGATGTGTGAACAGATTTGTAAGACCGTGAACGACCATCTTGCGATCAAGGTGGTGCCGGCGCGAAACCTTGCGCCGGAGCTCTAGGATAGCGGCATCAACCATGTGTCGGACCTGTGCCGATCAGATGAGAAATCAAGAAAATTATTAAAACGTCGGCACTTGAGGCGATGGGTAAGGAAGGTGAGTTCATGCTTGACATCCCTCTCTCCTTTACCTATCATACGCCTCCTGTGCCGCAGGACTCAGATGTTGCGTAGTGTGCGAAAAAAGTGCGCAACATGTTGAGGTGAGGAGCAATAAACGTATGACATCGAAACAAGTCGTGCAGCCCACCTCCCCGTCCTCCACCGCAGTCGCTCCCCCGCAGACTGTCGCCATTAAAGACTCGCCGGCCGTTGAACGAGCCCTCAATCGCAGCAAAATATACCTTCTGTTCTCCTGGGGTTTGTTATATCCGGAGGACGAAGAATTCTTGGACTATTTGCAGTGCGGCGAATTCGTCGAAGATGGACGAGCGGCCTTGGAAGGTCTGCGCGTGGCATTGGATGGCATCGGGGGCGACCGGGCCACTCAAAAAATCTCCTTGATGAAAAAGCAGTTTGATCAGATCGAGAAGCTGGTTTCAGCCGAGTGTGTCAACTGGCAGATCGGTGACCTTCAGACCGAACACCGCCGTGTGTTTACCAATGTCATCACACTCGATTGTCCGCCGTACGAAACCCTCTTCGGGAATGACCACGTCTTCGCCCAGTCACACGTCATGGGCGATATCGCCGGATTTTATAAGGCTTTCGGAGTCGAGCTTTCCAAAGACGTGCATGAACGCCTGGATCATCTCAGCGTGGAGCTGGAGTTCATGCATTTTTTGACCTACAAGGAATCTTACTCGCGCTGCCATGATGGTATGGACAAGACCGACATTGTGGTCGACGCGCAGAAGAAATTTATTCGGAATCACATCGGACGATGGGTGCCATTGTTCTGTCGGATGTTGTCGAAGAAGGCAGACTCAGGCTTATTCAAATTGATAGCCGACTGCATGTCGGAGTGGATGGATTTTGAGGTCGCCTTTCTCGGAGTCACTGTGCAGCCGTACTCCGAGGCGGACTATAGACCAGCTACCTTCAATGCTCCGGAAGGTCAAACCTACGAGTGTGGGGCGCAGGACAAAGGAAACGAGCTCAGCATGTTGCTGAGCGAGGTCGGGGCCGAGTCCTTCTTGGATCAGAAGACAAAAGAGAAGGACGGTGAAAAGGGTGAAGGCCCCGTCGGAACTGCGTAGGGGTTCTCGGTTTGCGGGCAGTGCGGGATTCGGTTGCGGTGGATGTTATACGTTCCCAGTTCTTTTTCTTATTAATCTTTCAGAGGAGGGCATACGCAATGAGACTGGTGCAGACACGCAACAAGCGTTTGGTGTTTGGCATTCTGCTCTCTGCGCTGATCGTTGGCATTATGTTGACGATTGGGCAGGTGCCTCTCGCGGTCAGCCAGCCGGTGACCATTCCCGCGAAGGCGATCAAGGGAGCAATCCCGATGGACGGTGCAAACCCCATCTGGGAAGGGGTGCCGGGGGTCATCATTCCGTTGAGCGGCCAAACCATCACAACTCCAATGCATCCGAACATTTCGGTGAAGTCGGTGTTTGTGAAAGCGGTCACCAATGGGAAGGAATTGGGCTTGCGCCTCGATTGGAACGATCAGACCAAGAACGATACGGCGATCGGGCCACAGGATTTTCGTGACCAGGTAGCCATTATGTTTCCGGTCAATACTGCGGGAGCTCCTCCGTTCCAATGTATGGGACAATCGGGTGGTACGGTCAATATTTGGCGCTGGAATGCTGAGTGGCAGAAGGACCTCGGGAAGGATAGCGCCGGTATGTGGGATGTGGATGACCAATACCCTGGAATCTTCTGGGACTATTATTTCGAAGAGCCAGCGGGTGGCGTCACCTATCCCGATCGTATCGGTCGTAGCCTTGGTCCATTCAATTCAGGTATCTGGTCCGGTAACATCATGTCCGATCCAACCCTGCGCGTCAGCTCCGTTGAGGATCTGAATGCCAATGGGTTCAGCACCTTGACGACACAAGCTCATCAAGATGTGATCGGTAATGGTGTGTGGGAGCCGTCCGGATCTCTCAAGGGTGGTGGGTACTCAGGTCCAACCTGGCGCGTGGTTGTCAAGCGATCGCTGGAGACCGGCGATGCGAACGATACGCAATTTAAGGGTGGAGCCTCCGTGCCTATCGCATTTGCAGTGTGGGATGGTAATAACATTGAACGAAACGGCATGAAGGCTCTCTCCACCTGGTTTACACTGAAGTTGCCGTAAACCAAGCGGCCTAGAGGTTGATCCTGCTCAAAGATTGAGTGGGCACATCGTTTCGGGATGGTATCAGGGAGGCCCCGAGTCGTTGTCCGACAGGACAAAGTGACTCGGGGCCTCCCTCTATTTGAGATAGATAGCCGGTGAGGTAAAATGCCGGAATTTCTTCCGTCCTCCCTTGGCGCGAAGGGTTGCATTTGAAGAGAAGCGGAGTGTATAACCCGATACGGCGTGATACCACTGAAAATACTCATTTTTCCCACTTAATATAAAGACTTTTATGAAAGTTTCACTCCTGTTTCCGCCTACCTGGCACCCGTCACAGCCCTATCTGAGTTTGCCCTCATTAACTGGGTTTCTAACGCAGGCGGGAGTCAAAAATGTCTCACAGCGCGATCTCGGGATTGAGTTGCTGGAGAAGGTGCTGACCCAATCGTTTGCTCAAGATTTCTATCAGCAGTTAGTGGCCAAACAACATAGCCTCGAGCGAGAGCGTACCGGTGAAACTGGGCCTGGAAGTGCCGAACAACTCGCCAGGATCATCGAGTCGTTGGATCGATTTCCTTATTTGTTCGAGCGAATTGAATTGGCGAAAGAGACCTTACGTGGAGAAGGTTTTTACGATATCGAAGCCTACCGCAACAGTCTATTTTTGATCGATAAGTGGCTTGAGGTGATCTCCTCGTTGTATTTCCCCACCAGGATGACGGTAGTCGACAACCAGTTTGGCGACTATTCGATCTATTCGTCGAAAGATTTGATAAAGGCCATTCAGGATGAAACGCAAAACCCCTACGTGAGTCTGTTTCGTGATCATGTGTTGCCTTCCCTGCTCACCGATCGCCCGGATCTGGTCGGTGTATCTATTACGGCCACTTCGCAAATTATTCCGGGTCTCACGCTTTGTCGATTGATCAAAGAACATGCGCCGGAACTGCATGTGACGGTCGGTGGCAGCATTTTTACCCGATTGGTCGACAACCTGCGACGCTGCCCGTGGCTGTTCGATCTGGTGGACGATTTTGTCGTGTTTGAAGGGGAAACGGCTCTCCTTGAACTCGTGAATCAGATGGACGGCAAACGGGACTTCACCAAAGTTCCAAATTTGATTTATCGCCAGAACGGCAAAATTACGGTCAACCAGCCCTTTTACTCTGAGAATATCAACCAGCTCACGGCACCGAATTACGACGGCTTTCCGCTCGACCTGTATCTGTCGCCGGAGCCGGTTCTGCCCGTCCAGTTTTCGCGCGGCTGTTATTACAAAGACTGCGCATTCTGCGCCCTCACATTGGATCACCAAAACTTCCGCCAGCGCGATCCCGGTAAAACGGTCGATGATCTTGCCTGGCTGAAGGAGCGTTATGGGGCCCAGTCATTCTTCTTCACCGACGAATGTTTTGCGCTGTCTCCCACGAAGCGTCTCTGCCAACAGATGATCGACCGTCAGCTGAATGTGAAGTGGACCTGCGAATTGCGATTTGAGAAAAACCTCACGCGAGAATTGCTCGGTCAGATGCGGGATGCGGGATGCTTGAAAATCGTGTTCGGCCTGGAATCATTCAATCAACGGGTCATGGATTTCATGAAGAAGGGGATCAAGCAGGAATCTGTGCGACGGATTGTCGATGATTGCGTCGATCTCGGTATCGCCGTGCACTGCTATGTGATCGTCGGATTCCCTACGGAAAAGGAAGAGGAAGCCCTCGATACGATGAATTTCGTCGTGGGCAATACGAAACTTCATGAATCATACGGATTTTCGTGCCAGCCTTGTCTGTTTGATTTGGAAAAAGAAGCGCCGATCATGAGTGATCCAGGCAGTTACGGCATCCGCCGAATCATGCGGCCGGCAACGGAAGATTTGAGTCTCGGATTTTTTTATGAAGTGCAAGAGGGCATGACCCCAGCCCAGGCCGAGCAGTTGTATCAGCATGTGTATGAAAAGATCAGTGAAGTCGTCTGTGAATTGCCGTTTAACTATTCGATGGCCGACGGCTTGCTGTATATCGCTCGGGCCAAATCGCAAGCGTTACAAGTTCCGCAACCGACAGGATCTTAGCCGTTCCGCCGCCACCGGAGCTGAAGCTTCTGGCTTGAATTGATCGGTCTTTCCGCACGGGCCATCACCATCGTATTGTAGAGGGGGCTGGAGATGTCTGCCATTGCCGCCACAGTCGAACGATCTACCGGACGGGTCGAAGATCAGGGGCTGCTGTTCGAGTACACCATCAAGTTGGTGCTGTTCGTTGGGTTTTTTGAACTCGTCCTCTACCGGCTGGTTTCACGTCTCGGCATGCATATCAGCAAAATTGCCGCGCAACACGAATGGGTGGGCACCACGTTTCAATTGCTCACCTCCGTCGGGTTCGCCTTGCTCAATGTCGTGGCTATCTTCGTGTTCCTTGCCCTCGTCGTCCTGCTGTTGAATAGAATGCGGGCCCGGGGAATTTCGGGGATCAATGTCGTCACCATTCCCAGCATTGGACTACTGCTGGTTTTGACGGGGGCATTCCTGATCGTACCGCCTGGCATGTTGGGCTCCATCGCGTACAATGTCATTACCGTCGTGGCGCTCACCGCCCTCATGATCGAATACCTATCTCAGCACCAGGAGTGGTCCAAGCGGATTATGGGGGCGACCTATTATTTCGGCATATCAGGGTGGCTCTACTATCAAATCTTTTCCACCACCTATGGATGGATGGGGGTGGTAGCGGCTCCTCCGCTGGTTTACGAAGCCAACCGTCTTGGCGAAGCGTTGATGGTCCTTTCAAGCATCCTCGTGTTTTGGGCCTACGGGCACGGAGTGTCGTTTCGGACTAGAAACAGGCAACAGCGACGGCGCGCCATCTGGTTCGCGGCTGTCTCCGGAATGGTATTTTGGGGCTTATTGTTCATGGACTATTTTTTGGGCCTCTATAATCCCGTTCTTGCCCATTCGATGCGAAAAGCAGGGGAAGGGATCAGCTGGATCTTTCAGATGGGCATGGGGTATACCTTTTACTTGCCCTTTGCATTTTATGTCGCGGGGCTGTTGTGCTGGTCGTATACGGTCATTAGATTGGTCACCATGGGACGCCTCGCTGGATATGGCCTGGCATTAATGTTTATCGCCGGCTATGCGTTGTTATTTTCAAGTTTGACCCTCATGGTCATCCTCGGGGTGATGTTGCTGACACTTGACCGTCCCCAAGGCGTCGTAGCTGAACATGCGACGGTGACCAAGCCTCCGCTCGTGGGCTCGCAGGATTCTCTCGTTGGCGGACAAATTTAATCTTTCGTCACCCAGATTAGGATATGTTGTTATGGATGAACAGACACAAGCGACCGGCGGAGAGCAAGGCGGCGCGGCCGTAGATCCCGGCGATCAGCCCTTGAATCCCGATGAGGAGATTGCCGAAATCGAAAAATTGCTGAGTAGTGAGCCGGACGATTTTCAGGCGCGCTGTCGACTGGGGGAATTGTATTTCAGCAAGGGTCGGCTGGACGATGCCCTAACCGAAGTGAAGAAGTCGATTGAGATGGCTGAGGGACTCCGAACGGAAATGAATCGGTCGCTCGCCATGTACTATTCAAACTTGGGGACTATTTATGCTACCAAAGGCATGATCGACGAGGCGGAGGCCGAATTCAAACGCGCGCTCGATGTGCATGCCTATGACGTTTTAGCCTTGTTCAATCTGGGCCGCGTACAGGCTGACAAAAGAAAGTACATGGAGTCGAAAAACTACTATGAACGTCTTGTGGAGATCACGCCGGACGATCCGATGGCGTGGTACAATCTCGCGGCCGTCTATGTAGAACTCGATAACCCGCAGGTGTCCGATTACAACACGATGGACATGGCGATTCAGTGTTATCTGCGCGTGCTGGAATTGGATCCGAAGCACCTGGAAGCCAGTTTCAAACTGATGGAGATCGCCCTCAATCACAAGAAGACCGATCTGGCTATCAAGGTGATGGAGAGTGCCGTGGAGCATAGTCCGGACGAGCCGCTGGCTTATTATAATTTGATCAGCGTCTACGATAAGTGCAAAATGTTCGAACAGGCCGAACAGGCTCGTCAGCGTCTGAAAGAACGATTCGCGAAGAAGGCCAAAGAGGGCGCCGCATCCTGAACATGTGAGCAAAGGAGACATACCATGTTTGGCAGCCTTGGTTTTACAGAATTGATCCTGATCCTGTTTATCGTGTTGATTATTTTTGGCGCAGGAAAATTGCCCCAGTTGGGAGAAGGGATCGGTAAAGCGATTAAGGGATTCAAGAAATCCGTCCACGAAGCGGACGCGATTGAAGCCGAAGCCCAGGCCCAACAGGCCGAATCGGTGCAGGCGCAGGCCATCTCAGCTCAGCCGCCTGTATCGATGCCGGCGCCCGCGGTGGAACAGCCGATTGCCGCTACGCCTCCCGCCGCGCGGGCATAGATCTTCGACAAACGGGCTTAGCATAGAACGGACCCATTCAGTTATGGAAACAGATGTCCAGTTAGCCGTCGGATATATCGAAACCTTTGCCGGAAATGGGAAGGCACGAAGCACGGGTGACGGCAAGCGAGCCGTGAAGGCAGGTATTCCGCTTCCGCACCACGTCGCACTGGATCGCGAGGAACGATGGCTCTACTTTGCCGAATCCGGGTCTGATCGCGTGCGGCGAGTCAATCTCGCGGAAGGCACCGTGCATAACTTTGCCGGAATCGGTGAGACCTGTTACAGCGGAGACGAGGGACTGTGCGGGGAAGCCGGCCTGTATCTCCCCCTCGACATAGCCTGTGACTCCCATAACGATCTGTACATTTGCGATTCGGGCAGCAATCGAATTCGTAAGGTCGATCGCGAGACCGGGATCATCACGACGGTGGTGGGGACCGGGGAACATGGATTCAATGGCGACGGTCCTGCCCTGGAAGTGAATTTGACCTGGCCGGCGGCGATTGCATTCGATGCCGACGATGTGATGTATATCGCCGATACGCAAGCGCATCGGATTCGCCGGTACGATTCACGAACCGGCCGGGTCGAGACGATTGCGGGAAGCTGGACGGCGGAAGACGAGGCACGTGAGCAACCCTTGGTCGCGCGAAACCTGGTCGTCCTGTCCGGTGACGCGATCGGCATCGATTTCAGCGACGACAATGGATGGCTCATGCCCGTCTGTTCGGACGGTCTGAGTCTGTCCATGTACCTGGACGACGGTCATCCGGCAAGGGAGGCGCGGCTGTACGATATCGTCGGCATTGCGGTGGACAACGTCGGCGATGTGTACATCGTGGATAAGGGGAGCAATCGGGTGCGCAAGATCGACCAGAAAACGGGATTGATCTCCACGCTCGCCGGGGTCTGCCGGTATGGGTATGATGGAGACGGCAAGCCGGCGGCAAAGTCGATGTTACACGCGCCTGAAGCGATTGTGTTCGATCATCAGAACCATGCCTACATCTCCGATACGGGCAATCACCGAGTCCGCAAGGTCGATGGTGACACCGGCCTTATCAGCACCGTGGCTGGTAACGGCGATAGCGGATATGATGATAAAAACATGGGTGGCTGCGGCGCGGCTCGGTTTGTCGCCAAGGATGCCGCCGGCGCACTCAAGCACGGGGACGGCCTGCTGGCGGTCGAGGCGGTCGTGAATTCTCCGGTGGGGTTGACGCTCGACTCTCAAGGCTATCTGTATATGTGCGAGCGGGGGGAAAACAAAATCCGTCGCGCCAAGCTGTGGTAATGGCAGACGGTGGATTCATCGTTCCCAATAGTGGAACGTGGGCATGAGTTCTCACGGCTAGGGCATCGCGCCGGGGCATGAGGCGAATGACATCGGTCCACACATCCCGCACCAAGCTGCTGTATGGTCTCTCGGGTCTCCTCCTTTTCGCCGTCGCTCTCGGCGGTCTCGGTATTCCCATCGTCAGTTCGGAAGGCATGATTATCCGTGCACAGGCCGTCACGGGAGACATTCCCGTCACGCCTGAGGACCCGCTGTGGCAGAAAATACCTCCGATGACCTTGCCTCTGAGCGGGCAGATCATTACTCGCCCTGTCTGGCCCGAGCCGACGGCCCATGCCTTGGCGGTTCGCGCGGTGCATAACGGCGCAGACATCGCGTTTTTGCTTGAGTGGCAGGACAATACGAAAAACGATCGACTCACGCCGGGCACCTTCCGCGACGGGGTGGCGCTAGGTTTGCCGCTTGGGGATGCGCCGGCCTTTTTCTGCATGGGCCAGTTGGATCACTACATCAACATTTGGCACTGGAAAGCCGATTGGCAGAGCGATATCGATCGGCGAGCTGTCAGACCGACGGAAAAAGACAAGGCTGTCAGCGGTGAGCCGCGGCGCTTTGAAGTTATTCCGCGCCGAGCTTCTTCGGTCGAAGATTTGATCGGTGGGGGATTCAGTACCCTCACTACCAAAGAAAAGCAAGGGCGTGTGCAGGGGAAGGCCACCTGGAAAGACGGCATGTGGCGAGTGGTGATGCGTCGACCTTTGTCCATTGAAGAACAAGAAAACGAGGCCAAGTTGATTCCGGGGCATATCCAGGCGGTATCCTTTGCCGTGTGGAACGGCGAGAACAAGGAACGCAATGGTCAGAAAGCCATCGCTCCTTGGTTTCAGCTCTCGCTGGATCCCATCACAAAAACGTAAGTGTTCCTGTTAGGATAACAGAACGGCCGACCCCGTCTGAGTCGGTGCCTGTCGCGTCAATGAGGCAACTACGTTGGAGGAGAGCTCTCAGAAGAGCCGGTCGATCCTGAAAAAAGCCCTTTCTCTCGGAAGGGCTTTTTCTGTGTGTGGGGTTCTGCTCATCGCGGCAGAGTGGAGCAGCGCGAACGGTGCAGATACAGGAACGGCTTCCAATGGGGAGATGACGGCGGAAGAAGCCATTCAGCTCGGCGAAGAATTTGGAATCGCCGTCGGCGAGGTTGACGAAGAGATTCAAAAAGAGCTGAAGTTACAGCGTCCTGAGGGGGTGGCTGTGTTTGAGGTCATCGGCAATTCTCGCGCAGACTATGCCGGCATCAAGGTGCGTTCGGTCATCAAGGAAATCGAT
The DNA here is from genome assembly GCA_021323395.1 of Nitrospira sp. GTDB lineage: Bacteria > Nitrospirota > Nitrospiria > Nitrospirales > Nitrospiraceae > Nitrospira_A. The sequence continues at coordinate 14,668 of JAJONL010000003.1, read as the reverse complement.
AAGAAGGAAGTCCGCACCCTCATCGATTTTGGGAAAGCCGTGAAGGCTTCACTTAAAGAATGTAATTTCACCGTGGGAACCTATGAGCCGGCAGATCCTGGCGATCCAGTCGGGTGGGGCGTGAATTTTCATTTTGTCGGCTGTAAACGAGACTAGTGGGTAGGCAGAGCGTGGACGACAAGCGGCGATTGGTGCAGAAGCTGGTGGCTGGGGGACTTCTGTTGCTCATGGCGATGTTGAACATCACCTTCCATGAGCGCGCGATTGCGCAGAAGACTGATGGACAAGGGACGGCTGACTGGGTCGCAGAAATTGAGAAGATTTTTATTCGGTCGGAGGATTGTAAGCAGTGCCATGATCGACATTATGAGGAATGGAAGGGCATACGCGAGCAGACGCCGGATCTGAAGTCCTTCGGTCGTGTCGACGCCGCCTTGCTGCACGGCGCCTCTTTCGAGTCGCCGGTTTTCCGAACCGTGTTGGGACTCTGGATGCAGACGAATCCCACGATGCAGGAACGACAGCGTTGTCTCTCTTGCCATGCCCCGGCTGTGACAGTCTTTCCGCAGCACGCCGACAAGATCACGGCACAGGTATTGTCCGGTAAGCCGCAAGTGGAGGGAATCGGTTGTGCTTCCTGTCATCTCATCAATGCGGTGGAATCCACCCCGCAACCGCCGCCTACTTACAAAGTGCAACCGGGGGAAATGCTCTACGGACCCTATGCCGATCCGGAAGAGAACTTGGTGCATCCTGCGACACAGACGTCGCTCTTCCGCGGGGCGAACTTCTGCACTTCCTGCCACTTTGACAAGGTAAAGGACGTCACGCAGAAGGATTTGCCCGGCGAAATCCTGCAAGGCACCATTTGCCAAGACTGCCATATGGAACCATCCACCGGTAGCTCGACATCGAAACGCGGCGCAATGACCAGGGCAATCGGCCGGCATTGGTTTCGCGGCGTCGTCATCCCAGGCACCTTGTTGAAAAACCGCAATCTGCAGGCGGAGTGGATGCCGAGAATCGAGGTGGAGGCCACGAAGTCTGTGGCTGGAGTAGAAGGCACGGTGCTCGTGAAGATCGGTAGTCTGCCCCATAGTTTTCCGGACGGCGATCCGGTCTTGAAACAATTCCTGCTCTCCATCGCGATCAAGGACGCGCGGGGCAACATGCTGGCTGAGGAGACGAAACGGTTCGGCCTGCCCTTTGAGAAGATTCTACGCGGGCCAATTCCCGACCCCTTCATCAAAGGGGGCACAACACGCCGCGTGCCGTTTTCCCAAAGCATCAAGTCGGGAGAAGAACCGGCACATATCGAAGTGGTGTTGAGCTATACCTTGATCCCCGAGCCGGAGGCGGCGCTCAAAGCCAAATACCTTGCATCCTTGGCGAACGATCAGGAACGTGCCGTCGCAAAAAAAGTGATCGAAGAATACATTCAGCCTCGTCTGCTGACGTACAGGGCCAAGTCATTCTGAGGTGCCGTGCTGGTGATAAAGCGGTACCGAAGGACGCACAATGTGCGGAGGAAACGCCAACGGTGAAGCATCGACGACAATTCCTGCAAGGAATCATCCTAAGCGCAATATTACTGGCCGTCATCCTCACCAGCTATGGCGTGCAGCAGGGACTCGCGCAAGATGCGAAAGCCCAAGCCACCATCGAGAAAGCCTTTCCCAATTCCAGCAAGTGTAAGCGCTGCCATGAGCGAGTATTTGAAGAGTGGGAAACCTCGCCATTGTCGCGCTCGATCCACACCCCCACCTTCCGCGCCGCTCTCGACGCCTACCTGACTTCTTCGGCGGGGAAAGATAAGGCCCTCTGTTTCCGTTGCCATGCTCCTCACGTGCGCGAGTTTGCCGATCAGGCCCAGTTGTTTGTGACCCAAGCGCAGTCCGGGGAGCCCTCTCTGGACGGCGTGGCTTGCGCCCAATGTCATCTCATCAAGCAGGTAGACAGAGCGAAACAACCGCCTGAACCGAAGTACGACCTCGGTAGTAAGACCATGTATGGGCCGTACAAAGATTTTGCGCAGAACCTCGCGCACCAATCGATGGAGTTGGGCCTCTTCCATAAGTCGGATCTCTGTTTGAACTGTCATCAGGTCGTCCCGGCTGCGGCAGACCTCGGCAAGAGCAACGATCTGTTGGGTAATTGGGACCAGAGTAAAGCCGTGAAGTCCGGGAAGGAATGCCAGACCTGCCATATGCCGGAACAGGTCGGGGAATCGGCCAATGGAGAAGCCAAGCGGAAAGTGGCCAACCATACGTTCCCAGGACGGATCGGTCAGCTCAGGCAGGAAGCCGCCAAGCTGGAAGTCTCTACGAAGGTCGACGGTGACAAGACCACCGTGATCGTGGCTGTGCAAAGTCTGGTGCCGCACAATCTACCGACCACCCATCCAGGCTGGGCCAGTGTGGTGCTGGAGCTGGATATCAAAGGGAAGAATCTCAAGACCGTGTTTCACGACAAGCGTGTCTACGGCCGGACCTATGCCGATGCCAAAGGCCAGAAGACGGTGTTCGACTTTGAGGCGGTCAAAGTTCTCGAAGAAACGGTTTTGAAACCTGAAGAAAAGCGAATGGAAACCTTCACTTTCCCCACGCCCAAAGATACCAAGACCTTCGACGTCGAAGCCATCCTCAGCTACGCCCCAGTGGCCGGACCGGCCTCTTTCCTGCAGCGCATCGAAGCGGAATCTTCTAAAGGAGCGCAGGATCCCGTGTTCCAACCGATCCCAATCGTGAAGTTCAGCGAAAACATTCCCGTCACCAAGTAGGGCCGACCGCTTCGCATAAGTCGTATCTCGTCGAAGACTGAGAGTCTTTCAGTCAGGCGAGATACGAACGACGCTTCACGAGATACGCTTTACTCAGAGACGATGCGGGAGCCGGGTGATTTCATCTTGAAAATCTGAATCGCGCTGTAGATGCTCTTGGCTGGGTGGTTGAGGATGAGCCGCGAGTTTGTGATGTGGGTATCGATCAACTCATATTGTCCGCCGCTGTAATAGATGTCGCAGTCGTCCATTTCGCAGTTCTTATAGACGTGATTGTCCAGCGACAGCTTGGCCTTGCTGAACTTCTGCTGATCAACCAGGATATATTCCGGCGCGAGTCCCATCGAGTCCTCCTCAACCCGGGCGCACTATAACAAAGTCGTCTCGACTCCGCAAATTGTGACATGCCATGTTTGACTGGCCCGCAAGGCATTCGTTCATCGGGCTTAGATACTGCGGATGTATAGGTTCTGTACCAGGGACAGCACTTCGGACCCAGCGAGGTGCTCAAGGGTGGTAGCTCAGTTTCTGGAGTCCATGCCGAGAAGGGAAGGGTGCCCGGGTGACTCCTACGCACTTTCACCTTGATCCGTCCTCGTCACCTCTATAGAATGACGCGACTTTTCAGATAGTTAGCAATTGATGGCGACAAAATATTCGAGACGGTTCAGCTGGATTCTCAGTTTCACCATTCTGTCCACAGGAGGAGAACACTGTGAGTGACTCAGCGATTGTGACCTTTGCTCTCATTGCGGCGGCGGCGGGCATTGCTTATGGCCTCTATCTCGCAATGTGGGTGTTCAAGCTCAATGCCGGTAATGCGAAGATGCAGGAAATTGCCAAGGCCATTCAAGAAGGCGCCGGCGCCTATATGAATCGACAGTATCGAACGGTGGGCGTGGTGGCGGCGGTGCTGTTCGTCGTGCTGTGGGGGGCTGGGGCATTTTCAGATAAGTTCGGGATGCTGACGGCAATCGGATTTTTGATTGGAGCGGGAGCATCAGCCCTCGCCGGCTATGTGGGGATGATCATCGCGGTCCGTGCGAATGTACGGACGGCCCAGGCGGCGCACAACGGCATGAATGCCGCCTTGACCGTCGCCTTCCGCGGCGGCGCGGTGACGGGCTTGTTATTGATCGGATTGGGCCTATTGGCCATTACGAGCTTCTACACCTTGGCTTCTCAGTTTGCGGGGCAGGAAAAAGCGATTCATGCCTTGTTGAGTCTCGGCTTCGGCGGGAGTTTGATTTCGGTGTTTGCGCGCGTGGGCGGCGGAATCTATACGAAAGCCGCTGACGTAGGGGCGGATCTCGTCGGCAAAGTCGAGGCGGGCATTCCGGAAGACGATCCACGCAATCCAGCGGTCATTGCCGACAACGTGGGCGACAACGTCGGCGATTGCGCCGGCATGGCAGCGGACCTCTTCGAAACCTATGCTGTGACGACGGTGGCGGCGATGGTACTGGCCTTCACCATGTTCAAAGGTGTCAGTGCACCCATTCTCTACCCACTTGCGCTGGGGGGAGTGACGATTTTCGCGACGATCATCGGTATTCTGTTTGTGAAGGTCAGTCCCGGCGGCGAAATTATGCCGGCTCTCTACAAGGGGTTGTTTGTGGCCGGCGGTCTTGCGGCCGTGGCCTTTTTCCCGATCACGACCAAAATCATGGATAACGTCGGTGGCGTGAGCGGGATGAGCTATTACCTGGCGGCATTGATGGGATTGGCGGTGACGCTCGCGCTGGTGTTCATCACCGACTACTACACGTCCAAGAGTTATGCGCCGGTGAAGGATATTGCCAAGGCCAGTGAAACGGGCCATGCGACTAACATCATTGCCGGTCTGGCGGTGGGCATGCAGTCGACGTCCGCTCCGGTGGTCGTCATCGGCGCGGCGATTCTCGGTAGCTACTGGATCTGCGGTGGAGCGGAGTCAGGTGGTTTGTACGGTGTGGCCGTGGCGGCAGTGTCGATGCTCTCGATGGCGGGGATTGTGGTGGCCATCGATGCGTTTGGCCCGATTACGGACAATGCCGGCGGGATCGCTGAGATGGCCCACCTGGGGAAAGAAGTGCGTGACATTACGGACCCGCTCGATGCGGTCGGCAATACGACGAAGGCGGTCACGAAAGGATATGCGATTGGTTCAGCAGGACTCGCAGCGGTGGTCTTGTTTGCAGAGTTCGCGCGTGAAGTGGCCAAGGGAACTCAGTCCAGCACCTTCGACCTCTCCAATCCCTTAGTGCTGGTCGGACTCTTTCTTGGGGGAATGTTGCCGTTTATCTTTGGCGCGCTCTGTATGAAAGCGGTCGGGCAGGCGGCCGGCTTGGTGGTGGAAGAAGTGCGACGCCAATTCCGGACGATCAAAGGCATCATGGAAGGGACTGGGAAACCGGAGTACGGAACCTGCGTGGATATCGTCACGCAAGCGGCGATTCAAAAAATGATGATTCCCGGTCTGATTCCGGTGGTCGCTCCGATCCTGGTCGGAGTGGTTCTTGGGCCTCAGGCGCTTGGAGGGGTACTTGTGGGGAGCATTGTCACGGGTTTGTTCGTTGCGATCTCCATGACGAGCGGCGGGGGAGCCTGGGACAATGCCAAGAAGTACATCGAGGAACAGGGCTTGAAAGGAACCGAGACGCATAAGGCCGCGGTCACCGGCGATACGGTCGGCGATCCCTATAAGGATACGGCGGGTCCAGCGATCAACCCCATGATCAAGGTCATCAATATCGTGGCGTTGCTCATCGTCTCATTAATTGTAAAATAGCCCGGTGGCGATTCTGCTCCTAGACCATCGGCTTGACGCGTTCGGCGGCCCTAGGGTAAGGTGACGAGAGAGCGTGGGCTATGGCGGTGTCTGACTGACTGGAGGTGCTCCGATGGAGAAACAGGAGAGGAGACCGGAATCCAGGAAAGAATCCCATAACAAGGAAGAGGTCAAACCGAATCCTAAAGTCGTCGAGTCCGGCAAGAAAATGAAGGAGGACATCGACAAGCTGGTCGATGAAATCGACGATGTGCTAGAAAAAAATGCCGAAGAGTTCGTGAAGAATTATGTCCAAAAGGGAGGGGAATAATACCCTTCCCTTTTGGCGGTCGTTTTGGCTCCTGCCCTATCGGGGTCCAGCCCCTCCTTCGTCCGCAGCAGTACCCAGCCTCTCTACGTTCTCGGTTTCGCTTTCTGAATAATCACCCGTTTGACAAAAATGGGGTGAGTCGATACCATTCCCCTTACTTCTCAGTAACTTCTGAATTTTCCCGTAGAAATAGAGGATCCATGCAGGAAAGACTGTGGGTGTTCCGACCGTCGAATATCGCATTGCAGACTAATTTGTCACGTCTCCTCTCGATCTCGACCGTGACGGCTTCCGTATTGCTGGCCCGAGGCGTGACGACTGCCGACGAGGGGAGTCGATGGATGTGCAGCACTCAAGACCGACTCCACGATCCTTTCTTGATTCCCGACATGGACCGGGCCGTGGAGCGGTTGCACCTGGCCCTCTGTCGGCAAGAGCGAGTGTGTTTTTATGGGGATTATGATGTCGATGGAGTGTCGGCTACGAGTCTTTACCTGTCCTTTTATCAAGGCCTGGGGGGGAATGCGTGCGGCTACATTCCGCATAGGCTTGCCGAAGGATACGGTTTGAACGAAGGAGCGATTCGACGTTTAGCGCAGGAAGGCATTACTTTGCTGGTGACGTCCGATTGCGGTACCACCTCCCATCATGAAATTACCATTGCCAATCAGCTTGGCGTCGATGTGGTGGTGACGGACCATCACCAGACCGATGCCCCGATGCCTTCGGCACTTGCAGTGCTCAATCCACACCGGCGTGACGCGATTTATCCATTCAAGGGACTATGTTCGGCAGGACTGGCCTATAAAGTGGTCTCGGCCTATCAGCAGCGATACGGGTCCGGTGCCGTAGATCCGGCCTCTTGCCTGGATCTCGTGGCCCTGGCGACGGTGGCCGACATCGTGCCGCTTCAGGATGAAAATCGCATCCTGGTTCGAGAGGGACTCAGGCAGATTACGCGTGGCGACCGCTGCGGTATTCGTGCTCTGAAGCAAGTAGCGGGCATTACGAATGCCTGCACGAGCGAAACTGTTGGTTTTCGCCTTGGCCCTCGCTTGAATGCGGCGGGCCGGTTGGACCATGCCATGACGTGCGTACGACTCTTGACGACGGAATCCGCGCAGGAGGCGGTACAGATTGCCGAGCAGCTGGAGCAGCTCAATCGACAGCGCCAGCAAATCGAAGCAGGGATTACCAGCGAGGCGTGCGCCTGTTTGCAGGAGAACGAGCCGAGCGCCGCAATTGTGCTGGGTTCGCGCGACTGGCATCTGGGTGTCGTCGGGATTGTTGCCGCCCGGTTGGTGGATCGCTTTCATCGCCCCAGTATCGTCATCGCAATGAACGGGGAGGGGATCGGCAAAGGATCAGCCAGGACGGTGGAGGGGTTCGATTTGTATCAGGCATTGTCCGAGTGCCGGGATCTACTGGAGGCCTACGGCGGTCATCCGAGCGCCGCGGGGTTGACCATCAAGGAATCGCGCTTAGAGGAATTTCGCCGCCGATTTTGCGCACTGGCCGCCCGATGGTCCGGAGCCGTTCGTACTGTGCCGACGTTGCACGTCGATGCCGAGGTGAATCTCACGGATGTCAATTTCAGCTTGATTCAGGAACTTGAGTCGCTGCATCCCTTCGGGGCCGGCAACCCGGAACCCACGTTGGCGGTGCGAGGCCTTGATGTGGTGGACGTGCGGGTCGTCGGCGAAAAGCATCTCAAGCTGCGGGTGCGACAAGGCCGATCCTACATTTTTGACGGCATTGGTTTCCGTATGGGGCCGTTGGGAGATCTAGGTCTCCAGTCCGGCCGAGCGGTCGATTTAGCGTTCAGTCCTGAGCGGAACCACTGGAATGGCTATGATCGGGTTCAGCTGCGTATCAAGGCTCTTCGTATGAGCGGTGAGGTGTCGTAAGTATGCCGCACGAGACGGTGACAGATCTTGGTCAATTGATCGAACGGGTGAAGAGTTATAACGTCGAGGCCGATTTGGACCTCGTGCGCCGGGCCTATGATTTTTCCGCCAAGGCACATGAGGGACAGACGCGGCGATCAGGCGAGCCCTACCTCCGGCATCCTCTCGCGGTGGCCGGGTTGCTGACACATCTCAAGACCGACGTGACCGCCATTGTTGCCGGCCTTCTGCACGACACCCTGGAGGATACCCTCGCCACGCCCATGGAATTGGAGCAGCGGTTTGGGAGGGACGTGGTGCATTTGGTCGATGGCGTCACCAAGATCGGCAAGATCACCTTCCGCAATTATGAAGAAAAGCAGGCGGAGAATTTTCGCAAGATGCTGCTGTCGATGGCCGACGATATCCGCGTTGTGTTGATCAAGTTGGCGGACCGGCTGCACAATATGCGGACCTTGGAATATCTCAGTGAACCCAAGCGGCAGGAAATCGCTCAAGAGACGCTGGAAATCTATGCCCCGCTTGCCAACCGACTCGGGATCGGCTGGATTAAGAACGAACTGGAAGATCTCTGTCTGAAACATTTGAAGCCGGACGTGTACGAGTCCTTACGGGTCCTCGTGGCGAAGCGGGACGACGACCGGCAGAAATATATTCTGGAAGTCATTGATGTGGTGAAAGCGGCCATGGCGGAGGCAGGGTTACAAGGTGAGGTTTCGGGTCGGCCGAAGCATTTGTATGGCATTTATCAGAAGATGGAGAAGCAGTCCATTTCATTTGAGGAGGTATACGACCTGGCAGCGCTGCGCATCATTACCGACATCAAAATGAACTGCTATGCGCTCCTAGGCGTGATTCATTCTCTTTGGCGGCCTCTGCCGGGCCGATTCAAGGATTACATCGCCATTCCAAAATCAAATCTCTATCAGTCGCTCCATACCACCGTGGCGGGACCTAAGGGAGAACATGTCGAATTTCAGATCCGCACGGAGGAAATGCATCGGGTGTCGGAGCAGGGCATTGCCGCCCATTGGAAATACAAGGAACATGGCCGCATCGATGAGAAGGACGGGAAGGTGTTCAGTTGGTTGCGACAGTTCGTCGAATGGAATCAAGATTTGCCGGACAATCGCCAGTTTATGGATTCGGTCAAGCTGGACCTCTTCCATGATGTCGTCTACGTCTTTACCCCGCAAGGTATGGTGAAGGAACTTCCCAAGGGTTCCACGCCTGTCGATTTTGCCTATTCCGTGCATACTGAGATCGGGGACCACTGCGTAGGGGCCAAGGTCAACGGCAAGATTGTCCCGCTCAAACATATGATGGAAAGCGGCGATATGGTGGAGATTCTGACCGCCGCCAACCAAACACCTCACCGCGACTGGCTCAAGTTCGTGCGAACTTCGCGGGCGAAAACCAAGATCAAACATTGGATCAAAGCGGAGGAACAGACCCGCAGCATCGAAATTGGAAAACGGTTGTTGGAGGCGGAGTTCCGCCGGCACGGTTTGGCGCCGGCTCAGATGATGCGTTCGGATCAGCTTCTCGCCGTGGCGAAGCAGGCCGGCCACGAGACCACGGAGGAGTTGGCAGCCGCTGTCGGGTTCGGGCACCTACCGACTTCACAAGTGATGAGTAAACTGGTTCCAGCGGTACCGACAGCGAGCCTGGCGGTCGTGCCGGAAGCGCCGACCGTGCCGAAATCGGTAATCGGTCGGCCGGATGACGCAGGGGTGCAGGTCAAAGGCGCACGGGACTTGCTGATGCAGTTGTCGCGCTGCTGCAATCCTGTGCCGGGCGATCGCATTTTGGGATACATCACGCGGGGCCGTGGACTCACCATCCATACCGTTGATTGTCCCAACTTGGAAGCGTTGGATTATGATAAGAATCGGCTGGTCGAGGTGGAATGGGACCACTCTACCCCCAGCACTCATGCCGTGAAAATATCCGTCATCGCCGTGGACAAAACGGGGGTGTTAGCGCATGTCTCGACGGCCATTTCGGAGTGCCAAGCCAACATCAGTCGCGCTGAAATTACGACGCGCGAGGACCGAAAGGCGATGCTGGACTTCATCGTCGAAGTCATGGATACCGCGCATGTCAGCCGAGTTCTCAAGGCGATTGAAAAGGTCGATGGCGTCATCACGGTGCGACGCGTTCGCTCGTGGCAAGAACGGCCTTAGACAGAAACATCTCCATATGGCTTCCTTCCTGATCAGGTGACCCGCCCATGAACCTCGCGATGCTGACGGTAGCCGCGACACGGAGTGGGTGGGATCTTGCTTGATGTGACGACGCTGCTTTCTCGGCGGGGTCGGTCGGCGCCGTCGATTCTAACTCTATACCGGTGGCGTGGGTTTGCAGCTCGTATTCTCGCAACACTGGTTGCGCGAAGTGGATTGGTGAGTCACGTTCCGCATCTGGCTCAGTCCTGGCTCGATGGCCTGTCCTGGCTCGGCGTATGGTTCTTCTTTTTACGATCTCGACACGCTGATCATCGGCGGATGGTTGATCGCGCGAGGACAGCTGTACATTCCTGATGTGGTCCGGCACCTACTGATCGGCGCCGGCGTCCTAGTTGATCGGGAGCGGGTCGTCCGTCACGGTGAGACCGGCGAGGTCTTGCTGAGAGGTGAACTGCGGGCCGCTACGGTAGTCGCAGTGACGAGCTCTCGTTGTTTGCCGTGGAAAAGCTGCCTTGATGCCGGTTGTGCAGGACGATCGGCGACTGCTCGAACGAATTGGCGAATTTGTAGCTAGGCGTCATGCGACGACGGCTGCCGCGAAGACTCAACTGTCTCGGTCGGTCAAGGCTGCTTGAAACTCAGCCGCATGCCGCGTTGGAGTTGCAGCGCTGACGCCCGTCCTCCGCCGAGTTCCAGGACATAGAGCGCCCCTTCATCTGAGTGGTATTGAGGGCAGCCATCGTCTTGCCTCGTGCAGATAGGGACGTTCCGTTCGATATGGACGATCGTTTTCTTCCCGTCCATCCAGATGATATCCAGCGGGATCTTGGTGTTTTTCATCCAAAACGTCCAAGGTTGAGCGTCACCGAAAATGAACAACATGCCGCGATCATCTGCCAGCCGTTCTCGGAACATCAACCCTTGTTCAGCCTGGATCAGCGCGCCTTGCGGCGTCTTGACCGTAATGAGGGTTTCGGGGGGAGAGTCTGCCGTTCTACCTTCGATGGAAAGTCCGATCGTCCAGATGCACAGCACGACGACACCTCGCGTGAGTCTTCTCAGCAGTCGACATGCGACGTCCTTTCTCATGGCCGCATCCTATCGGGCTCTTCATGGGTCGTCAAGCTGAGCGGCGGTCCAAATGTACATCATACCTGTCTGTAATCCCACAATGATAATGTCCGCCTCTCCCACAGGAGAAATGTCCTCTATACACTGCCGGCTCTCACGAGGGGAGGGCAGGATGGTCGGAGAGGACAGGATTGTCATGAGGGGGAGCGAACTGCGGAGGGTCCATGTGATTCGCCAAGTTATCGAGCAACAGCTCACGCCACGACAGGCCAGTGAGGTCTGAGGGCTCACGGAGCGCCCTATTCGGCGCCTCAGCCACCGACTGCGAGCCGATGGCGATCAGGGGTTGGCGCATCGGAGCCGCGGCACGCCGTCGAACCGGCGGAAGCCAGCCGCTTGCCGGCGGCAGGTTCGTGCGCTCTATGGGCGGCACTCTAGCGATCTTGGGCCGACATTGGCGGTGGAGCAGCTGGCCTCACGCTCAGGGATGAGACGGACGCTGCGGCGCTGGCTGCGGGCGCAGGGGGTGGAGCATTTCCGGCGCCGGCCTCGTCCGCACCGGACGTGGCGAGCGCGGCGCGCCCATCCCGGCGAGGTGGTGCAACTGGAGGGCTCGCATCCCGCGTGGTTGGAGGGGCGTGGCCCGCGATGCATGCTCATGGGCTACATCGATGAGGCGAGCAGTCGGGTCTTTGCCCGTTTCTACGAGTATGAGGGGACGTGGTCGGCCCTCGACAGTTTCCCGCGGTACGTGAAGCCGTACGGGATTCCCCTCGCCGTGTACGCGATACACATACGACGTATCGCTCCCCGGCCGAACCGAGCGTCGAGGAACAATGGGCCGGCATGGCGCCGATGAGCCAGTTTGGACGGGCGCGCCGGGAGCTGGGAGTCGAGCTGATTCCCGCGCACTCGCCGCAGGCCAAGGGCCGCATCGAACGGCGCTTTCACACCCTGCAAGATCGCCAGCTCTACCAAATCCAGGACCACGTCCTTGTGGAGGAGCGGGTGGATGGCACCATGCGCATGCTCCATGGCGACCGCCGCCTGAGCTATCAGCGCATCGTGAAACGGCCTCCCTCCCTCGTGAGTCCGAAGTCCCCTCGAAGACCACGGCCCTTGGTCCAAGCCGAAGCCTGATCATCCGTGGAATCGGTTCGGGACATTCGCGATCGCGTACATCATACCTGTCTTGCAATTCCGCCGGCCCCTATGCCATCCTCAATGCATTATTTGATATGAAAGGAGGAACTTGTGAAGGAAACGAGGCGTGTGGTGTATATGAGAGGCGTGTTCGTCTGCCCAAAGTGTCGCCAATCATACGTACAAGAGAAATGGATCGAGGAGTTCCGAATCCGTTGCCATAAATGCGACTATCGCGGGACTTTGACTCAAGTGTCGGTTGAAGAGCATATGGATGAGGAGACAGTGCGCCGCTAAAAATAGGTGTTATCGGTGACTGTTGCCCACGCCTCGCTCATTGTTTTCTGATCGGAAGATGCGACCGAATGCCTGGTTGCAGAGGATCAGGTCCCACCTGTTTCAGTTCATCTTATTTCCCTCTAGTGGATGTTCCATGATTCAGTTGTTGCGGGTGTTAGCTTTATGCACCGCTGGCCTAGCGGCCGCAGTGCATGGCCAGCCAGCTGATGATCTGCTATCGATTAATGTGTTGGTGGCTTATCATTCTCTGTCGGGACATACCGAGCAGATGGCCAAGGCTGTGGGGGAGGGAGCTCGCTCGGTTTCTTCTGCGCGGGTGACAGTGAAGCGTGTGAAGGAGGTCACGGCTGAGGAGTTGTTTACTGCGGATGCCGTCATTCTTGGGTCTCCGGTTTATTGGTCTAATATGGCTGGTGAAATGAAGGCCTTTATCGATGACTGGCAATTCAAATTTGGGGTGTTTCCAGATTTCAAACTGAAGAACAAGGTAGGCGCCGCGTTTGCTACGGGAGGACAGATCTCAAGCGGAAAGGAATTGACCATGCTCTCGATGCTGGCGGCGATGCTTGGGAATCACATGATTGTCGTCAGTGGTGGTGGTGCTTTTGGCGCCTCCGCAACGACAGAAGGCAATAGCCCCGGCATCGATGACCAGGAGCTGGCAGGGGCTCGAGACCTGGGACGGCGAGTCGCAGAGGTAACCACTGCTGTGAAGAAGGGTTTTGAGTCGAAGGGCAATCTGCCTGTCACGAAGGAGAAATGAGGGGAAATTGATTTTGAAAGTGACGACAATCGCCGCCGTTATGTAAGGCTTATGAAGGCACGGGTTTCTGAGAGATCTCAAGCTGGTCTTTTGCCAAGGTTACAAGTTCATGGATATTCTTTGCACAACGACCGCAGCACCCATTTTCGCGCAAGCCAAATTCCGCAATGATTTGTCGAGTGGTCAGGCAACCCTGACGACCGACGTCCCGCACGTCAGATTCCGTCAAGCCTTTACATAAGCAGACATACATGAGTGGTATCTCCCACTGAGATCATTGATGCTCGTCCGCTGCACGCACAAGAATTCTCGATACTGATAACCGTTATCAACTGTGTGGAGTATAGCTTTCAGTATGGAGGCTGTCAAGGACTCCGGAAGATACGATGGCCATAAAGCAACGACAAGGTGTAGTGCTCCCGTGAAATCAAGCCACCTGAGTTGATTGCTGGGCCCGGTATTGCACCGGGCTTCGATACTCCAGCGCCTGATGCAGGCGGGCGTGGTTGTACCACCGCATCCAGTCTCGGATGACCCGGCGCGCCTCGTTAAACGTCTGGAACGTGTGTTGCCAGACGCACTCTTCTTTGAGACTGCGAAAGAAACGTTCGATGATGCCATTCTGCTCCGGCGTGTACGGCGTGATGAACTCCTATGGCAATCGATAGTCCCGACAGGCTTGCCGAAACTGACGGCTCTGGAAGATCAAGCCGTGGTCGCTGCGGAGGACAGGCGCCCCCATAGGTCGCAGCGTCCCGAACCGTGCGAAGCAGGCGGCTTCCACCGCGCGCGCTGCCTCCTTCGCCCGACTCCGAAGAGCGAACTCGTAGCCGATCACTTCCCGATCATGACAATCAATCACCGCCGCCAGATGTGCCCAGCCGTCTTGCCCACAGGCGATATGCGTCACATCCATGGCCCACCGTTCGTTGCTTCGACTCGCCCGACTGGTCCAGCCTTGCACGCGAGGACGTGGGGTGGAAACGCGTTGATGCACGAACCACCCCTTCTCTTTCAGCACACGATAGACCGCCTTCCGATTGACGACGAACCCATCCCGGAAGCGCAACAGCACCCACAATCGCCGATACCCAAAGGTGAGGTACTGCTGAATCCACTCGCGCAACCGCTCCGTCCACGGCGGGTCAGCCGCCCGGCGGCGCCCCTCCGTCACGTCAGTGCGATGCAGGCCGGCTCGGCTCACCCCAAGCACCTGACAGCTCCGCCGCTCCGAGACACCCGGCAGCGTGACTCTCACGCGTCGGATGTCTTCCGGTCCAAAGGGTAGGCTTCAACGCCTCCCGTAACATATCGTTGTCCAGGACGAGAGCCCCGATCTTCTGTTTCAGCTTCTTGATCGGCTCGTCCTTCACGGCGGCTTCGTCCGTCGGGCGTGTTCGCAGCGCGTTCTCGGCCCCTGACAGAAACCTCTCCCG
>JAJONL010000146.1 GCA_021323395.1 Nitrospira sp. | reverse complement strand
GTGAGCGGCAATATCGCCACCTTCGAATTTTCTGAACTGAAGCCGAACAGCGGATTGAAGGATGACCTATTTGATTTCAAGGCGCCGGCCGATGTAGAAGTCGTACGGGCGCCGGTATTGAGCCGACCCTAACAGGATGGTGAAAAAGTCCGCCAGCTTTGTTCTCGCATCGCAGAGAACCTCAACGTACCACAAGGGTACGCCTCGATTCTCTGCTCGCTGCGGCCTCGCTGGACGGCCTTTTTGACCATCCGGCAGCCTTCTGTGTTTTTGAAGGCAGCGAATGGTTTTTAAGCAGTCTCCTTGAAACAGCAAGGACTCAATGATGATTGCTGAATCCGAACTTGGCGAGGAACGCATGAGCCAGACTTCTACGAGCAGCGTGACGGAGGCGATGGAGCGGGCGATCGCGGGGTTGGATCTTGATCGCCTGGAGCGGGACTATTGGGATCAGAACGAATTCCTCTACGTCCCGGAGTTTCTGCCGCGAGACATGGTGGAAGCCGTGCTGGTTCCGCAGGCGCAGGCGCTCAAATCCGGCCTCAATCGCAATTACATCCCCGGCCATAAGAAGGGCGGCAGTGTCAGTTATTATACGGTCAAGGAACAGGCGCCTTCGTTCATCGACCTGTATCAATCGGAGGCCTTTCGCGCCATGCTCAATCGGGTGACCAAGGTCAACCTGCTGCTCTGCCCCGACAACGATCCCCATGCTTGTGCGTTGTATTACTATACGGAAGCCGGCGACCATATCGGCTATCACTACGATACGTCCTACTACAAAGGCGCCCGCTACACCATTTTGATGGGATTGTTGGATCAATCGAAACAATCGTGCTGACGATGGAGTACGTCACCAACCCTGAGATGGGCCCATTCAAACGGCTCTATTCCAACCTCAAAGACTCTTTCGCCTATTTCGGATTACGTTCGGTCTTCAAGCGGTCATCCGCCTCGCGCGCGTAACCCGCTCATGTTGCTCACCGGACAAGACGGGAAAGCCCGACACCCTGCATCGACCAACGAGCCTTAGCAGGTTATGGAAAAACTCGATGTTGCACAATTCGTCGCGATCAGCTCACGTACGTGTCGGCGTCAGAATGGCCCACAGGATGCGCAAAAAGGCCGTCCAGCAAGGCCGCAGCGAGCGAAGAGGCGATGCGTACTCTCTGCCGTACGTTGAGCTTCTGAGCGATGCGAGAACGCCGCTGGCGGACTTTTTCCGCATCCTGTTAGGCGACGAACTGATCCTTGAAGAGGGTATGGGTATCGACTGCCCCCTTCAAGACTCGAAGGAGGTCCTGTTTGGCGACCGGCTTCACAAGGTAATCACGCACGCCCATTTTCATGAGGGTGACCGCGAGATCGCAATCGGGATACCCGGTCAGCACAATCACGGGAATCGACGGGTAATGGGAGCGGAAAAACTGGATTGCGTCGATTCCATTGATGCGCGGCATGCGGATATCACACAAGATCGCATCTACCAGCAAGGGGTTATCCCCGTCGCCGAGCGCGTCAATGGCTTCCTGCCCATCAGTGGCCTCGACGACTTCATAACCAGCCTGCAACAGAGCGATTCGAATCGGCTTGCGAATGGAGAGTTCGTCATCCACGACGAGAATGCGTCCCTGGGAGGGACGGGACGGGGAAAGTTGTTCAGACATGGCGTGCCTCGCAATTAGTGAGGGATTGCCGGGAACCGCAACCGGAATGTGGTGCCGTCGCCCTCGGTGCTGTCCACCGTGATGGTGCCGTTATGTTTCGTGACAATTTTATGGACGATGCTGAGCCCCAGTCCGGTCCCTTTCCCGGGCTCCTTCGTGGTAAAAAACGGGTCGAAAATTTTCGGCATGACGGAAGGAGGAATGCCCGGACCGTTGTCCGCGATGGTGATATCAATCCATCCGTCTTGCTCCGACGTGGCCAGCGTCAAACGGCCGGTTCCGTTCATCGCCTGGGCCGCGTTGCTGATGAGATTGACGAAGACCTGGTCAATCTCGCCTTTGCGCGCTCGGAGAAACGCCAGCGCCTCAAATTGCGTGACGACGTCCACATAGCCGAAATGGGGGCCCCGTCGCACCATTTTAGTGGCTTCCATCAAGCGTTCCGCCACATCGACTTCCGTCTCGCCGTCGCGGCCGGCTGAGCGGGCATAACTGGCAAAATCCCGCACGACGATGGAGACATGGCGGGCATAGTTCACGATGTCGGCGGCGAATTCCCTGATCTTCTCCGAATCCTCTTCTTCTTGAATCAACTCTGCCATGCTGAGAATGGCCTGGGCCGGGTTGTTGATTTCGTGCGCCATGCCGGACACCATCGTGCCGAGGCTGGAGAGTTTTTCGGCCTGAATGAGTTGATCCTGGAGCTGTTTTTCTTCCGTGATATCCCACAGCACAATGCCGAGTTGAGCCTGTGATCTCTCGGGGGCGGTGACGGGAAAGAATCGATAGCGATAGACCCGTTTGCCGGCTTCGCATTCGCATTCCGGCAAACCTGGCGTCGGTTTCGTCGAAAGGGCGGACCACTCCTGGATGAGGCGTTGCGTGGCCACGTCGGTTAGCGCCAGAAATTCGGACAGAGCACGGCCCATCAGAGAGGATCCCCCCGCGGCGAAATATTGATGGGCGAGGTCATTGGCGTATTGCACGCGCAAATCGCGCCCGATAAGAAGAATGGCCCCCGGCAGGCTGGTCAGCAGGCTCTGGGTCATGTCATGGCTGGCGCGCAAGGCTTGTCCGGCGTGGGCCCGTTCCATAAATTGCCCGATTTTCATGCCCGTGTCGGCCATGATTTGGATGAGAGTATGGTCGGTCGGGCGAGGCGTATCGGCAAACAGCTCCAACACTCCATGGATGACGCCTCCGGTGCGGATGGGAATCACGCAGGCCCCGTGGATTCCTAACCGGGCGGCGGTCGGAGCGCGGGTGAACTGAGGGTCTGTCAACGCATCCGGAATCCACAGGGGGCGTTTCGTGCTCCGGGCGGCCCCAGGGAAATCGATGCCCGGCGGGAACTCGCTCTTCCGGCACAAGGTGACGAACTCATCCCAGCGGTGGGTCGGACGAACCCACGAGCCCTGGCAGGTCAGTGTCTCCTCGGCCAGGGAGTGCCGCCAGAAGAGGGCCAGGTCCCAGGGCCCCATCTCGCTGACGACTCGAAGCAGCTGCGGCACAACCTCTTCAATCGTATCGGCTTGGGCGAGCGTATGGCTGATAGAGAGCTGTGCCTGCTGCAGAGCTTCTCGCCGCTGGTGTTCGGTCATGTCCTGAAACACGACCACGACGCCGACCACTCGATTCTGTTCCCGAATGGGACTGGTCGTATAGTGGACAGGAACCGACGTGCCGTCTTTTTTGAGAAAATTATCGTTCTGAACGCGGTGAATGGCTCCGTCGCGAATCGAAGCGTGCAGAGAAAAGGGGTCGGCAGCATGCGAGGATCCGACTGGATCGTTGACGTATAGAAGGGACGCCAGGGGTTGACCGATGAGTTCTGTCGCGCGGTAGCCGAGCATGCGGGCGCCGGTCGCGTTGACAAAGGTCGCACACCCTTGTACGTCGAGGCCAAAGATGCCTTCTCCGGCGCTGTCGAGAATCAGCGCATTCTGATGGCTGAGCCTCACGACGGATTCTTCAGCTTCCTTGCGCCGGGTAATGTCGCGGATGATGCCGCTGAAGAATAGCCCTTCTTTCGCATGCCATGAGGCCAAAGACAGTTCGATCGGAAACTCTTGGCCGACGCTCGTGAGGCCCACAAGTTCCACCGCGGCTCCGATGAACGTCGAGGCTCCGCCGTGGGCGAGGCGAGCCACGCCGGCACTGTGGGCCGATCGGAATCGTTCCGGCATGAGCATGGTCAGGGGTTGTCCCAATGTCTCGCGTTTGCTGTGACCGAACATTCGTTCCGCCGCGCCGTTCCACCAAATGATATGGCCGCTTTGATCGGCGAGCACGATGGCATCGGCCGCCGACTCGACGAGGGCTCGGAACCGTTCCTCACTGGCCCGTAAGGCCTGCTCCACATGCTCGGCTCGGACAGCCAACCCCTTCACCGCCACGGCGCGACGGAGGATGGCTTTCAATTCTTGCGAATTGTAGGGTTTTGTCAGGTAGGCGAATGCGCCCTTGGTCAGCGAGCCGATCGTGTTTTCAGGAGTGGCATTCCCGGTCAAAATAATGATGGGAAGAGAGGGGTCCAGCTCCATCATCACCTTGAGGACGGAGAGTCCGTTGAGGTCCGGCAGTTGGATGTCGAGCAGCGCGGCGCCGTATTGTTCCCGCTTGGCATGCTGCAAGGCTTCGTTGCCGGTGGCGGCGCTCTGGACCACATAGCCCTCGTGAGACAACATGTCGCTGAGCGATTCCCGAATGTCGGCGTCATCGTCGACGATTAAAATAGGTGTCTGCATGGCGCGCCGCGGCTATTTCGAGGTGACAGTTCCTCATTGTGGGGGCAATACGCATGCCGCATCCATCCGGGTGAATCCTGCAAGGGCCTGTGAGACAAACCATTGATTCTGCGGGCAGCCCCTATCGAGGGGTAAGCCTTCAGCGGTCGAGACGAAGGCGCCTCCTGTGCAAATAAATGCGTACATTATCGGATCGGATACAGGCCGCCGTGCTGGCAAACAGGCATGGAGGGGGCGCTCTAAGGTGTGGGAGGCGGCGAAGGCTCGGTCGGAAGCGTGAAGAAAAACTGCGTGCCGACACCCAGCCGGCTCTCCACCCACATCCTGCCTCCATGGAGACCCACCAGGCTCTTGGTAATGAAGAGGCCAAGCTGTGCTCCTTGAGAAGTCGGCAGGGCTGATTCCACTTTGGAAAATTCGTTGAAGACCTTGGGCAACTCATGGGGCGCGATGCCGCAACCACTGTCCGACACGGCAATACAGGCGCTGCCGCCGTCTTGCCGCTCGCATGTGACTGACACACGTCCGGACTTGGGCGTAAACTTGATGGCATTGCCGATCAAATTCCAGAGGATTTGTTCGAGCTTGTCGCGATCGGCGCGCACCACGAGCGCCGGATCACAGGGGCTCACCTCCAGGGCCAACGATTTTTCCGCGGCGAGCGTCTGAAAACTCTCCACCACCTCTCTTATGAACTGGTCGATCGGCACCGGTTCAGGTTTGATCTCGACGCGTCCGACATCCAGGCGGGACCAATCCAGCAGCTGATTGATGATCCGCGTCAGCCGGTCCACATTGTGTTTGATCCGCTCGAGGTAGTGCTCTTGCCGGTCGGACAATTGCCCGGTCAATCCATCCAGCATATTTTCAACGAATCCCTTGATGGAGGTCATGGGGGTGCGAAGTTCGTGCGACGCGACAGACACGAACTTGGAGCGTCGCCGGTCGTGTTCCTGCAGGCGCTCGTTCGCCGTTTGCAGCTCATGGGTGCGGTCTTGTACCCGCTGTTCTAGGTGTTCCGTCAACGTGGCCAGCTCGGTATAGGCGCGCGCATTGTCGACGGCGACCGCCACGTGGCTGGCAATGGTCGTCATGAGGTCCAGATCCTCTTGGCTGCAGGGTTGGGCGCCTCGGTCGGCGCCCAAGAATCCGAGAATCCGTTGTTGGCTGCGGAGGGGTACCCCGACGAAGGAAAAGATCCCGGATTGACGAAGGAGTGGCAGCATAGCCGGAGAGAAGCGGTCGGCGACTGCCTCCACGTTCGAGATCAGGACGGGTTTACCTCGAATCAACATTTCCGCGACGAATTTGTCGTCATCCTGCACCGGGATGACCATTCGGCGAGCCGCCTCTTCGATTTCCGGGGCCATTCCAAGAACCTGTTCGACCGTCGCGATGCCCCGCTCTTTGTCCCACAAAAACAGGGCCATCCGAGCGAAGCCCAGATTCAGTTGGGTGACATGCCTCCGGATCGTTCCGAGGTTGGCAGAGATCGCCTGATTGCGTTCCTGGAGGGATCTGGTCATGAGATTAAACAGCGCCGTCAACTGCCCGACCTCGTCTTGGGTGGTCGGCATGACGAAAGTGGAGAGATCGCCCTCGCCGACTTTGCGCGCCCCGGCGGCGAGATTGCGCAAAGGGGTAATGATGCGGCGAGCCAGCAGGCTGGTGAAGAGAATGCCGGTGGCGATGATACCCACTGTCAGCAACAGGAAATTGCGAAGCGCTTTCGCCAGCTCGCGTTGCATGGGGACTTCGGTCAGTCCGATTTGCACGACGCCGAACGCCTGCGAGGATGGTTGTTGCGCGCGTGTTTTTCGCGTCTCCTCATCCTGGAGAGCCAGGGCTTCGAGGCGGGACTCGCTGCGTTTCATGACCGGGACCGCGACATCGAAGAAGGTTTCTTCCAGCATTCCGGATGTCCAGAAAGGGAGCGCGCTGTCCTGCTCCGGAACGGGAATGGTCCCTGCTCCGCTCAGCCGCAGGCGTGTGACAAGGGGTTCCGATGCCGGGGTTTTGATCAATGCTTCCGCAATGTCCGGACGTGGGTAGAAGGGCCGTTCGGTCGATCGGAGGCTGCCGAGGGGGCTCACCAGTTTGCCCTTGCTCTTCGCGGCCAGCACCTGGCCGTCGGCGCCGGTGATGATGGCATAGACGACCTCATCCACTCCCATGACCCCGTCGATGAACTGCTCCAGAATCACTCGTTCTTCGATGATGATGCCATAACGCACATTGTGTGCGAGATTCTTGACCAGGACGGCTCCCAGGTCCCTCACGCGATCGGTCATTGCGATGCGCTTGCTGTGAATGAAATACCAGCTCATGCCCGAGCAGGTCAGAATAATGATCAAACTGAAGAACACTACGAATTTGGTGCGGAGACTGATGAACCGCCCCAAACCGACCCGCGAGAAGGGGGAGACCGGTTTAACGGGAACAGGAGTGGTCTCATTGTCGCCTGTATCAATAAATCTCATCGGCTTTGCTTTCCAGTTCTCTGGGAATTTCGATCCGCAGGAACTTTGCCGTTTTCAGATTCAAGCTCATCTCAATCCGGTCTGGATGCAGAGGTCTCAGGGGAAGTGATACCTGCCCGTCCAGGATCTTGCGGGCGAGTTGGCCCGCCTGGCGACCGATATCGTCGTAATTGACGGACAGACACAGAAAGGCCCCGCTCCGCGCAAATTCCCGGGAGAATCCGATGACCGGCACACGTTCCTCCAATGCCGTATTCAAGATGAAGCGAAGCGACTCATCGGTCAAGACGGTCGAGTCCGGCACGAGCCATAACGCGCCCACCGCAGGCAGCAACGTGCGTAGCGCGCTCGGGACATCCCGCTCACTGGTGACTTGAATCGGAACGAGCTCAAGGCCGTTCGATTTCAGCGCACGCTTGGCCTCCTCAATGAGAGGCGCCGTCTTCGACGGATCGTACAGCGTGCCGATATATTTGAGGTTGGGGAGCACGGCGCGGATCGTCCCCAGTTGGCGTTCAATAGGCACTTCCAGGAGCACGCCGGTCATGTTCGGAGCATTGAGCCCATATTTGGCGGGATCCAGTACCATGGAATACACCACGGGAATATCGACGATTTCGAGGTGCGCCGCCTTGGCCGCTTTCAGCCCGACGGCAAAGACCAGAGCCGGGTCGGACGCGCGAATCTTACGCGCCAGCTTCCGGCCCTTCTCCAAGTCTCCCTGCAAGTCATACTCGGACAACACCATTCCGGTCGGCAGGGCGGCTTTGAATCCCCGGAGCGCCTGATTGTAGGCGGCGATGTCGGATGACTTGAGAATGACGATGTCTGTCGCCAAGGCGAGAACAGGG
>JAJONL010000145.1 GCA_021323395.1 Nitrospira sp. | reverse complement strand
GCCCATGGACAAGGCTATACCGACCTGAACTTTATCATTCCCGAAACCATCGAAGGACTCGATGTGTACAAAGGGGCCTATCTTCCCGAATATGGCGACTTCGCGACGGCCGGGGCGGTGAATTTCAAAACGCGCGAGGTCGTGAAGGAAGGCGTGGTGCAGGTGGCCGGCGGGCAGTTCGACACGCAACGGCATCTCCTCATGTTCTCTCCGACGAAAGACCGAGTGCGCACCCTGGTCGCGGCTGAGGGCTACTATACCGATGGGCCGTTTCAGAGCGACAATCGATATTTTCGCGGAAATCTACTCGGAAAGGCGACGATGAACCCGACCTCCCGATCGGAATTGTCGATCACCGGAACGTTTCACAAGGCCCAGTGGAACGCCTCGGGAGAGATCCCCCTGCGGGCGGTGCAGGATGGATCGCTCGACCGGTTCGGGGCGATCGATCCGTCAGAAGGGGGAAAGACCCTCCGCTCGACCGCGCGATTGAATTACCATTACGATACGACCTCCGGCGGGAGATTTTTTGCGGATGCGTACGGGCAGTACTACAAGTTTGATCTCTTCACCAATTTCACGTTTTTCCTGAATGATCCCCTCAATGGAGACGGATTTCAGCAATCGGATCGGCGCGTCATGTACGGTGGCGATATAGGCTATAAGCAGACAGGCAGACTATTCGATATGGATGGAGCAGCCACCGTCGGGGTGCAAACCCGCGTAGATAATATCCATGCGCGGCTGGGGCCGCAGGTGCGCAGGAATCCGCTCGGAACAACGACGGACACGGATATTTCTGAGGCCTCCTACGCGCCGTTCGTGAAAGTGGAAGTCCAGCCCACGCCCTGGATGCGGCTGGCCGGCGGTCTGCGCAGTGAAGTGTTTACGTTCGATGTCCGCAACCGCTGTTCAACCTGCGCCGAACAACCGGCGGGGACGACGAGTTCCGGTCTGGTCTTGCCGAAAGCGAATCTGATCCTTGGGCCCTGGTTTCACACGGAGCTCTTTGCCAATTACGGCGAGGGATACCATAGTAACGATGCCCGTTCGGCAGTCACTCCGGCAGCTTCGCCGCTTGCCAGAGCCAAGAGTTATGAGGTCGGACTTCGATCGAAGCCTTGGGGGCCGGAGGGAGTGGAGCTCATCGCCACCCTGTGGGCGTTGGATTTAAAACAGGAATTGGTCTTTGTGGGAGACGAGGGAACAACCGAGATTCGCGGGGCTTCCCGCCGGCGTGGCATGGAAGTGGCCGCCCGGGGACAGGTTTGGGGGCCTCTGTACTTTAACGGAAGCATCACCTGGACGAAGGCCGAGTTTCGCAACGGTGATGCCATTCCCCTGGCACCCCAGGTCATTGTCTATGGCGCCTTGCTGCTGCGGTGGCCCGAGGGCTTGACGTCGCAGCTCCAGGCGACGTATCTCGGGGCTCGTCCACTCATCGAAGATCGCAGCATCCGCGCGCCGTCTTGGATCGACGTCGACCTATCAGAACGTTATCAGCTCCCTGTTAAACTTGCCCACGGCCGCCTCGAAGCATTTCTTTTTGTTCAGAATCTCTTCAATACCAAATGGGAACATGCGGTGTTTGCCTTTGAGTCGAGGCTCAGAAACGAAGCGGCGGGCGTGACCGACATTCACTTTGTGCCGGGCAATCCGCGTATGGTGATGGGGGGTCTTGCATGGTACTTTTAGGCGCCCGCTGAAAGCACCTTCGAACTGCGTTCTCGGCTCGAACGCATCCTCAACGTACCCCCGAGGGTACGCCTCCGGTGCCTTCGTCGCCTGCGGCCTTGTTGGAAGGCGCTTTGAGCGGGCTACATTGGGGCCATATGGTAAAAATTGGCAAAGTTCTCCTGCGCAGCTATTTCAGCCGTCCGACGATTGAGGTGGCGCGATCGCTGATCGGCAAGTACCTGGTTCGTGAGAACGAGCAGGGGGTGGTCGCGGGACGGATTGTGGAGGTCGAGGCCTACGTCGGCCCGGAGGACAAGGCCTGTCATGCGTCGAAAGGACGGACGGCTCGGACGGAGGTGTTGTTCGGTCCTCCCGGACACGCCTACGTGTATCTCTGCTACGGGATGCACGACATGTTGAACGTCGTGACCGAGCCGGATGGATTTCCGGCTGCCATCCTCTTGCGGGCGGTGGAGTGTGACGGGATGCTCATCGACGGACCGGGCAGGCTGACACGCGCGTTCGGCATCGATCGCCGATTGAATCGTTGCGACCTCACGGCCGGGGAAGCCCTCTGGTTCGAGGATCGTGGGGAGTCACTGCCACGAGGCGCCGTGAAAACCTATCGACGGATCGGCGTCGATTACGCAGGGGAATGGGCGAATAAACCCTGGCGATTTCGACTGCAAATGGAGACAGGTTCAGGTCGAAAGAAGCGGTAGGGACAGCCAGGCGCAAAAATGAAACGGGGCCGCTGTCTCAAGACAGCGGCCCCGTGTGCGTTCTATGGAATACGTACTATTCGATCTTCCGATCACCCGTGATCTTCGTGGCCGAGGTCACCGGAGGCTCAATCTTGATTTGCGGTCCCTGTACCTTCGGCAACTGCCCGGCGCCCTGTCCCTCGGTGATACGCGCGTTATCAGTCCTCGTCAACTTCTGTTCCGCATGGATGGAGTCGGCCGACTTGAGCAAGGTGGAGGCACCTCGCGCGTCCTTCTGTCCTGGGTCATTGGCCGTAGGCTGACCGTTCACGGGGCTGCCGTCATTCTTCATCGGGTAGCCTTCGTGCTTCGGCAGCAGCGCCGGATTCGCGGAGGCCATGGAACATACAAACAAGACGCCTGCAAGGGTCGCCACGGTGCCGATCACGAATTTCATACCCCTACTCCTTTGAAAGAATGTGAAAGTATGGTGGTCGATGATGATCGATTAGAAGCCTAAAGAGTGCCGGAATCTTAGCTATCTGGAGAAGCGCTGTCAAGGACAAAGGGGAGAGGACGCGCAGGTGAGGAAGGCTTCTTTGCTCGCGCAACGCGCGGCCTCAGAAGGCCCTCGTTGGACGCGCGCAGGTCGAAGCCTCCTTCACCTGCGCTGGGTAGCGTGGGGAATGGAAATAAAAATGCGCGCAGGTGGATGGCCATCAGGGCCCGCACACGAATGGTGAGCGGTTGGGTTAGGGGAGAAACGCGCGGCCTTAGAAGGCCCTCGCCTGGGTGAAGAGCACGCCTCGGCGTGCCTAGGGTTGGGTGGGTAAGAAAGTTGTACGCAGGAGAAGGGACTCCAGGCCGCCGTTGGAAGGGGGCACAGACAGACTCGGCCCATGCGCGCAGATGCCTCGGCCTCGATCCTCACGCCGGATGAGGCTGGCAATGGTGCCCATCACCTTTACTGTGCCGGATCAGGCGGGCGGGCGACGAGGTGGCCGGCGCCCGCGACCTCGAAAGCGATGCGCTGGTCCGCGGCTCACACCGGGAAGTCGAATTGTCACCGTCGTTCCTTCGCCAGGCGTTCCTGAAATGCCGATGTTGCCTTGATGCTCTTCCACAATTTTTTTGACGGTGGCGAGGCCCAAGCCGGTACCGGATCGTTTGGTCGTAAAGAACGGCTCGAAGACCTTGTCGATGTGTTCGGGGGGGATGGGCGCGCCGTTGTTCTTGATCAAAATTTGAACTTCCAGATGCCGCGCGGCCCGCTGGTTGCTCATGGTGATTGTGAGAATCCCCCCCGGCGTCATCGCTTCAATGGCGTTCTTGAAAATGCTGAGAAAAACCTGCTGCATCTTCGCTTCGTCGGCTCGAACAGGGGCAAGGAGCCCCGCATATTCCTTGACCACTTGAATACGAGTCGCTTCCAGTTCCGTGGCCACCACGGTGAGGGCGTTTTCAACCATCTCGGGGACGCGGCAAAGCCGGCGATTGAGATCCAACGGTTTGGCAAAGTCGAGAATTTCATTGAGAATCGCTTCGATGCGGATCAAGTCCCGCATCGCGTTTTCGACCCTAGTTTGTGGGTCAAAATCGAGGATTCCCTCGGCCGTGACCTCCTCCAACTGCGCTCGGATCGAAGCCAATGGTTCGCGCACTTCGGTGGCGAGAAAGGCGCTGAACTCCCCAATGGCGGCTTGGCGTTCTTGTTTTCTGATGACTGGTTCGGCTGAGGTGAGAGGTGTCGTCCCCGGCTCTGTGTCCGGCGCCCCGTCTGGCTTGACGGCGCTGGCGGCGGCAGGCGGGGCCGCCTGGAGGAGATCCACCAACTTCAGATTGATCGGCTCGAGTTGTCGGGCGTCGGACACGGCAAATCGATCGGCTTCCTTCGACGCCAAGGTGATGGTGCCACCGACCTGGCCGCGCAAAAAGAACGGCAAGACGAGCGAGGACTGAAATCGGTCTTTGTACAAATGCTTGTGATCGAGGAACCGTCCCTGAGTGGACGCCAAATCGTGGTCCACGCGGGGTTTTCGGTGTCGAACCACCCATCCGGCGGCGGAGGCATCCAACGCCAGGCGTTGACCGGCTTTGAGATCCTTCTTTTGATCCTTCGGGTCGGTCTTTTGTTCTCCCGCAATGCCGAGCACTTCGACATTGCCGGCGAGGGGATCATAGGCTCCGATCCACGCGCGATCGAACGGCAGGGTCTGTCCCAGTTCATTGAGGAGGTTCACAATTTTTTCTTGGATTTCCGGCGTGGCATGGGAGGTTGGCGTCGCATAGACATCCGCCGGCGCCGTCACAGGCATCGGTTCCGCCACGACCAACGGCCGGCTGAGGATGACATTCAGGTCGAACAGGCTGTCGCGCTCGAGGGCTTTGGTAATGTCGTCGCCGGCCTGCTCCAACATCATCTTGTCTTTTTTGGCATAGACGGCGTTATCTTTCCGTCCGATGACCAGGAAGCCATACGTGCATTGCCGATGCCGGAGCGGCATGCCCAGGAGCGATTTGGCGCCCGGCGTGACCAGCCGGAGACGCATGGTGCGCGAGGCGTCGGGGTCATTCGGCGCCGGCACGGCCGTCAGCACTTTGTGCGAGGAGAGCGTGCGGACAATCGATTGAACGTCGCGGGGGGTGAAGCCTCGATGTACTTGCGTCGTGAGCGGCCCCTGTTCCTGGTGATATATGGCGACCAAGGCCGCGTCGGCCGGTAGGCCATTGAGGACGGAAGTCACCGTGCGTTGAAGATGGGTTTCGGCCGCGGCTTTCGATTGTTCGACTGGTGGACTCATCGGCCTCTCTGCAACATGCCGTCAATGGGCGACGCGTCAGGGTGAGTCACCGATCCGCATGGACTGG
>JAJONL010000144.1 GCA_021323395.1 Nitrospira sp. | reverse complement strand
AGACCGAAATGAAGGAAAAGAAGGCGCGCGTGGAAGACGCCTTGCATGCCACCAAGGCAGCCGTCGAAGAAGGCATCGTTCCTGGTGGAGGCACTGCCTATCTGCGCTGTCTCAAGGGTTTGGATTCCCTCAAGGACCTGCCCTTGGAGCAGAAAGTCGGCGTGGACATCGTGAAGCGAGCGCTGGAAGAGCCGGTTCGTCAGATTGCGGCCAACGCCGGAGCCGAAGGCTCCGTGGTGGTCGGTCGGGTTCGCGAAGACAAGAATTCGAACGGCGGGTACAATGCCGCGACCGACGAGTACGTGGACATGATCAAGATGGGCATCATCGATCCGACGAAGGTGTCGCGTTGTGCCTTGCAGAACGCCGCCAGCGTCGCGGGCTTGATGCTGACGACCGAAGTCATGATCACGGAAATTCCGGAAGAGAAGAAAGAAGCTGCCGGGGGTATGGGTGGTCACAACCACGGCGGTATGGAAGGTATGTACTAAGGTTTCCGTTTCTTCTTCGCTGTCGAAGACCGGTCCGGCGGTGGCCCCGCCGGACCGGTCTCTTTTTCGGGCCGAGACGGGCTGCGGCGGGAGTGGCCTTCCGCCGCAGCCAACACGGCCTCGAACAGCCGGGATGTTTCAGGCTGATAAAACAGCGCCCGAAAGGTCTCGTTAACAACTGCCGTATGTTGCAAGCGATCCGTTAGAAATTTGGCCAATCCCGCGGCACGCGACTCCGTGCCATATCCCATCCGCACCGCACAACGTTGCAGCTCCTCATCACTATCCGGCAAGGCATGCGTCTGCAACTCATGCATCATCTGCAACTTGTGTTCGACATCTCGCAGGAACCAATAGGCCTCGGTGAGTCGTCGCTGATCAGCCTGCGCAAGGAAATGGAACCGGCAAAGCCGCTCCAGCGCCCCCACGGTCCTGCGATCGAGAATGTCAGGAACCCTGTTTCCGAGGAGCACCTGGAGGGTTTGCACCAGGAATTCGATTTCCCTGATTCCGCCGGTTCCCAACTTCACGTTCCGATGTTGATGTCCCCGCCCGGCGATTTTCTCATCGATCATTTCTTTCACTGACCGTACGTCGCGAATAACCGCCAATGCCCATTCCCTCGAAAGCGCCTGAGGGGAAGGCTCAAAGATGAACCGCTCGACCATCTCCATGAACGCCGCTCCTACCCTGGCAGAGCCGGCGATCGGCCAGGCCTTCAACAACGCCAACCGCTCCCAGATCTGGCCTCGTTGGGCATAGTATTTTTCGTAGGCCTCCACCGACCGTGCCAATTGCCCGACCGTGCCTTCGGCGCGGAGCCTGAGGTCGACTCGGAACACGGCGCCTTCCCGGGTCTGTTCAGCCAACGCCTTCGTGAGCGACCGCGCGAGCAACTCGAAATATTCCTCATTGGACAAAGTTTGAGCATAGGGTTGGCGAGCTCCCTTCGCCTTTTTCGTCTCGCCCTCCGCCGAGGCATAAACATAAATCAGATCGACGTCTGAACTGTAATTCAGCTCATGCGCGCCGAGTTTGCCCATTCCAATGACGGTGAATTCCGTCTCCACGCATTGCCCGTTGGGGAGTTGATGCATCGGTGTCCCATGCAACGCCTTGAGATCCCGATCGACAATCTCATAGGCCGCTTGAATGAGGACCGAAGCCAGATCGGACAGGGAACCGGTCGTTTCCTCCACCGTCGCCAAACGCCGAGGTTCTGGCGGAGCGCCGCGAGCATCCCTTCGCGGGTCGGCGCGGTCGACAGCACGTCTTCTTCCGCCAGCCAATACACCAGCGTGGGATCACGGATAAGGGCAAAGGCAAGGGAGTCGCTGTTCCCGAAAATTGTGCAGAGCAGGCCCAACATCCTGGGCGAGGCCTGCAGATACGGCAAGAGGGAGGAGCGATTCACGCTGCCACTAAGGAGACGCTCCCAATGATTCAAGGCTTGATCCGGGTCGGCCGTTCGCGCGACCTCTGCCAACAGACTCGGTAAAATTTTGGCCAGGAGCCGGCGAGTATGTGGATCGCCGGCCATGCTCTGAATGTTGATATCTGCCGCCGCCGGGCGTTCTATGCCATAGGGCGTCAGAATCCGCGCGACCTCTTCTGGTGAAAGGCCGGCAGCGACAAGCAGCGGCGTCGGGTCGGGCCAGTCGCGGATCAGCGAGACCTCGTGGCGCCCTGCGGCTGGCTCATTTCGTGCGGAACGGCGTACCATCGTGCCGCATTATACTGGCGCAATTCTTCCGGTACAATGAAACGGCCTTCGGGTATACTCGCAGACCATGCCGCCAGTGAAAGCAGACCGCGACCGGATCCTCGCGACCCTGACTCCGCTCTGTCGGGGCATCGACGCGGACATCCTGCAAGACTTCGTCACGCGGATGGACCCGGAATATTTCTCCGCCTTCCCTTCGAAGATAGTCGCCGCACACGTCAAGCAGGCCGCCGCCCTCACACCGGACCACCCTTGCGACGTCTCCATCGTGGATGTGCACGGCGGGCGTTGCGCGATCACCATCGTGGCCTATGATTATTTCTCAGAATTCGCCACCATCTGCGGTCTTCTCTCGGCTTTCGGGCTGAATATTGAAGAAGGCCAGATCTATACCTTCGTCGAAACCTCCTCGCCAAGACCCCCTACCCCTCGCGCCAACTGGACCGACAGCCCGCGCGCCCGCCCGAAGGGCCGCCCCGGCCTGAGCCGCAAGAAGATCGTTGATGTCTTTCGTGTACAGCCCGTGCGGGGCGCCTCGTTCGAGCCAGACGAGCGCCGCCGGCTCATGGCCGAACTCACAGCGATGATTATGCTTTTGGATGACAATCAGTTCGACGAGGCACGCCAGTCTGTAAATCGGCAACTCGTCGAATATCTCGGGCAACGCCGCAGTGCGTTCAGTGGGCTTCTTCACACGGTCCACATCACGTTCGACAACGGCCAATCCCCTACCGATACCGTGATGGATATTCAATCGGACGATACTCCCGCCTTTCTGTATGCCTTCGCCAACGCCCTGGCGATGCGCGACATCTACATCGCCAAAGCGCAATTCTCAATCGAGGACGGCAAGCTGCACGACCGCTTCTACGTGCGCAATCGCCACGGCCAGAAACTGACCGATCCAGTCGATCAACAACATCTACGCCTGACCGCGGTGCTCATCAAACAATTCACGCATGCGTTGACCTGGGCGCCGGACCCTGCCAAGGCTTTGGAAGCGTTCGACCAGTTTCTGGACCTCACGGTTCAGGATGCGAAGGGCAAGGCTCAGCAGCAGGCCCTGGCTTTTCTCAGCGACAAGAAGACCTTTCCCCTTCTCGCCCGCCTGCTCGGCACCAGCGATTTTTTGTGGGAGGACTTTCTCCGCCGCCAGCACGGAAATCTATTGCCTCTCCTGAAAGGCTACCGTGACGCCCCGCTCATCAAGCCACAAGCCGCGCTCCGCAAGGAACTTGACCGTGTGATGGCCAAAGCCAAAACCGATGACTCACGCAAGGAGACGCTGAACCGATTCAAAGACCAGGAGCTCTTCCGCATCGACATGAAACACATGGCCGATGCGTCGAGCCTCGCCGATTTCTCAGAGGCGCTGACGGAATTGGCCGAGGTGATCGTGGGACGCAGCCTGCGGGATTGCCAGGTCAGGCTGGAAAAACAATATGGCGACATCGAAGTGCTCTTCGTCTACGGAGGCGCCGGACGCACCAGCGGAAAACAAGGCATCGAGAACAGCGAATACTTCGAACGACTCGCGCAAGAACTGCTGCAGCGCATCGAGGCCAAGCAGGAAGGCATCTTCCACATCGACGTGCGCCTGCGTCCCCACGGGGGCAAGGGTTCGCTGGCCAACGCGTTCGAGGAATTGTGCACATACTACAGCGCCGAGGGGCAGGCCGCCCCCTTCGAGCGGCAGGCGCTCATCAAGCTGCGCCACATCGCGGGCGACCCGTCACTCGGGAAGAAGGTCGAAACCCATCGGGACAGCTTCGTCTACAGCGGCGCACCCTGGGACCTCACGGTGGCCTTGGACCTGCGGCGGCAACAGGTCAAGCAGCTCGTCGAATCCGGACAGGTCAACCTCAAACACAGCCACGGCGGCATCGTCACGCTGGAGTACGCCATCCAATACCTTCAAGTCATGCACGGACATCGCTACCCGAACCTGCGGACCCCCAATACGCTCCGAGCCCTCGCCGCCCTCATCGACGTGGGCCTCATTCCCCGCGCAACCGGCGAGAACCTGCGCAAGTCCTACCTGTTCATCCGCATGCTGATCGATGGCCTCCGTATGGTGCGCGGTAACACCAAAGACCTCGTCCTGCCGCCCCCCGATTCCGACGAGTTCATCTTCCTCGCCCGCCGCGTCGGCTACCAGACTGAAGACTGGCAAGCCGGAGCCAGGCATCTGCAGACGGATATCGATGAGCATATGGGAAGGACGAAGGAGTTTTTTGAGAGGACGTTTGGGAGGCTGTGAGAGCACGCCTTGAAGGACAGTACTTGCGCAGAGATGACTGACCCTATTTGACTACTGTTTGATAGGATTGTCCCGGCGCATATGATTTTAAATTAAGGAATGCTGATGGGCATTGGGACAATCTCTATTCTGAGTAAATAATTTAGGAGAAGTAACTATGGCGAATCATATACGAAACGTTACTCCACTCGGAGACGAAGAGGTCCAAGACTTAGACGAACTCAGCGAAGTTCTTCCGGCATCATTTTCGATCACATCATATGGAGCGGATTATCCAGTAGATGGTTTGGTCAAACGCCTTGCTTCTGGAGACATCGTTGTACCACGTCTGTAAAGCCAAGATTGGGGTCAGGTCTTGCAATCACACACCAAGGATTTTGCAGTGCGGCAGCCCAAAGAATGACGAGCTTTCGGTTTCTTGTGGGATGGCGCGCTATCGTTTCTCTGGCGGATGGCTTTGAGTCCTGCCCCAAACTGGGCGTGAGCTTTCGAATCGATCGGCCCGCACCTCACCTTGGTAGTCGCCGGAAACTTGCTGAGGAAGTTGTCACCCTTTGAATTCTTTGAGGGCCAAACATAGAGAAGACGCTGACGCAGGTGAAGGCGGGCATCCTACTGGGGCTGACGCCCCGTCACATCCGGCGCCTCATCGAGCGGGTGCAGCAGGCGGGCGACCAAGGGCTGGCGCATCAGGGACGGGGCAAGCCGTCGAACCGACGGATCCCGGAGACGGTCAAAGCCAAGGGGCTGAAGTTGTATGCGCAGCGGTATGGAGATTTTGGGCCGACATTGGCGGCGGAGAAGCTGGCGGAGCGGCATGGGATCGCGGTGAGTGCCGAGACGCTGCGGGGCTGGCTGCTGGCGACGGGCGTGACGCACTTCCGGCGGCGCAAACGGCCGCACCGGGCGTGGCGGGCGCGGAAGGCGCATCCCGGTGAGTTGGTCCAGCTCGATGGGTCGCACCATGACTGGTTCGAGGGGCGCGGGGCGCGCTGCGTGCTGATGGCCTACATCGATGACGCCTCCAGTCGGGTCTTTGCGCGGTTCTATGACCATGAAGGGACGATCCCGGCCATGGACAGCTTCACGCGCTACGTGATGCAGTATGGGGTTCCGCTGGCGCTCTATGCGGACAAGCATACGACCTATCAGTCGCCAGCCGAGCCGACCGGGGAGGAGCGACTGGCCGGGACGAAGCCCCAGAGTCAATTTGGGCGGGCGCTGAGCGAGCTGGGGGTCGAGCTGATCGCGGCCCATTCTCCGCAGGCCAAGGGGCGAGTGGAGCGGCTGTTCAACACGATGCAGGATCGCCTGGTGAAAGAGCTGCGCCTGGCTGGCATTGGCACAATCGAGGCCGCAAACCGGTTCGTGGAGGCGTGGCTGCCGAGCTACAATCGACGCTTCGCCGTTCAGCCGGCCCACGCCGCCGATCTACATCGGCCGCCCCCAGCGGGCGGGGATCTGAATCGGATCCTGTGCATCAAAACGTCTCGGTGCCTGCGCCGTGACTGGACGGTGGTCCACCACAGGCAGCTCTATCAGGTGCAGACGAATGTCCGAGCGGCCCACGTCATCGTCGAAGACCGAGTGGATGGGACGATGCGGATCACCCACAATGGCCGCCCCCTGCACTATCACGCCATCCCCGCTCGTCCCGAGAGAGTGGCTGAGCCGCACAAGGCCCCTGTCCCTCGGCGTCCGGTCAAGCCGACCGCGGCTCATCCGTGGCGCACACGCATGCTGCCGGAAGAAACAAAACACGCGGCAGCGGCCATCACCTAAACCGGACATTTCTACTTGGGGAGAAAGCGGACACTTCTACTTGGGCTTGACACGGTTTCTTATCGCAGCTTGATTTTCAGCCTGTGGGGGCTTAGCCTACTACCAATTGAACCGTCAGAGGCGCGCTTATGGCGAAAGTCACTCAACTTAAAATCGAGATGGAACAGGAAGAAGATGACCGATGGATAGGCGAGGTGCCGACATTGCCTGGCGTGATGGCCTACGGGCAGACGAAGGCCGCTACACTTGCCGCTGTGCAAGTATTAGCTCTCCGTGCGATGGCCGATCGCCTTGAACACAATGAAGTGGTACCTGAAGAGTTGCTGAACCTCTCGTTCATCGCAGCATGAGCCGTTGGCCCTCGACGCAAGCCTCCCGCGTTCTCTCCGCGGTCCTTCGGATCGGATGCAAATCAAACGCACCACTGGCTCTCATAAAATTCTGCACCGAGCTGATTGGCCTGACGTTGTCTTCGCGTTCCACGACCGCGACGAAATCGGCCCGCGAATGTTGGCTCGCCTATCCAAGGTGACAGGGCTCAAACCTGAAGACTTATGAACGCAAGAAAGGCCTTTTCTTCGGAGACATCTTTAGTGAGCCCGTCACTCCCGTGAAGAAACGCCGCACTGCGTGATTCCCTTCCGTTTCGACGCCATTCTGAAGCAGACACGTGCCAGAGTCTCCCATATCTCATGGCTGCATCTGCAGGATGTTCAAAATGGCCGTCCAGCGACGGGAGAACGAAGCTGGCGAGCATTTTCAACATCCGCTGCTACAGCTCGAGCACCTTCTCGTAGGCCCTCAACAAATCTCCCACGGACAGCACCCCGATGATCGTGCCGTCTTCGGTGACAGGGAGATGCCTGATGCTTTCCTTTTTCATCAACTTCAGCGCCTCCATGAGCGGCTCGCTGTCTTCGATGGTGACGACCGCCTTGCTCATGCAGGAGAGGACCGTCGTGGCATTGGGGTCCAGCCCCTTGGCTACGGCTTTTCTGCTGAGATCCGTATCAGTGATGATGCCGATGTAACGCGATCCGTCATCGACCAGCAGGGACCCGATGCGCCACTTCTGCAGGAGCCGCCCCGCCTCCTTGATCGAGGCGCTCTTGTGCACGCTCCGGACCTCCGAGGACATGAACTCCGCCACCGTCCGGCCATCGATCCGTTCTCCGACGGTCTTGCGCCAGTCCCGCCCCGCCCTGGCGGTTTTCTTTAAATCGAGCTGCGCCAGACAGCTTTCCAAAACCTGCTTGCGCTGGTGTAGGCTCTCGCGATCCAGATTGTGCGTCCCTGCCTCTTGAGCTTCCTCTGGAATGATCCCGGCTTCGCCAAGTTTCGCATAGTGGTAGGCTTCCAATTCCTCCGAGGCTCCCCCGAAGGTCTCGCTGAGCACCTCTTCGGCCTGCTCGTCAAACGCCTCCAACGACGCGGTCACCTTTCTTCGAGATAAAAATGGTTGAAACTCCAGTAATGTTTCGCGAATCCGTTCGATATGCCGACTCAGAACCTCGGTCGGTTCGTCACTTGATTTCACTCTCTTGGCCATGCTGCCTCCTTCATAAGCCCAAGAGAATAACGTAACTCTCGCCTCGGCTCAAGCCTTCACTGACTACGCCGAAAGTGGTTGGGGCGTAAGAAGGCCGGCGGCGGCGCTTCCGGATGCCGTCGGCTTCGCCGCTCCCGCACCTTTCGCCGCCGCCTTTCCACGCACGCGATGCATTTTCTCTCGAGTATGGTAGGGCATGAGCGTCTCCAATACCGCTGGAAGCTTGTCGCAAGGCACATCTTCCATGATCCTGGTGGCGAATTTAGGATCAGGCCCTGAGCGGCCGCCGACAAAGACATCCACGGCGTCGACCACCTTGCCGGCCACTTTTGCCTTCTTCCCCAAAAGCCCGATGTCCGCGACCAGATGGTTGCCACAGCCGGCCGGACAGCCGGACCAATGCAGCGTGATCGGCTTGAGGCCATCGCCCAGCTTGCGCTCCAAGGCGCGGGCCGTGTCGACGGCCCGGCTCTTGGTTTCAATGACCGCCAGATTACAATAGTCGCTGCCCACGCAGCTGACGAGCCCCTTATACAAGGCCGACGGGTTGTAGGCGAAGTGTTTGACCAGCGGTTCCTCCGCCAGTTCGCCCACAAGTTTGTCGCTGACATGCGGGATCATGAAGGCTTGCGCCGGCGAGAGTCGTACTTCGCCTGTGCCGTACCGTTCCGCCAGTGCGGCAATCTTTCGAAGGTCTGCCGCCTTCACCCGACCAACCAACACCTTGAGTCCAATGTAATTCATGCCGCGTTGTTTTTGACGAAAGATACCGATGTGGTCATGTTCGCTTGCCGCCCTCGCGTCCGTGCCGGCCCCCGGCAGGGTCCGTCCCATTCTGGTTTCCACCTCTTGCCGCAATCGCGTCTCGCCCCATGCTTCCACCAGAAAGGCCAGACGTGCTTGGGTACGGTTCTCGCGCGGTCCATGGTCGCGATAGATATGAAGAATAGTTCGACAGACATCGAAGGCTTCAGCCGGATTCACGAACATATCCAATGAGCTCGCGATTCGATAGCCGCCCGACCCCAATTTTCCTCCGACCAGGACGTTGTACCCATAACACTTGTCATGCCCGAGATCGTGATAGGCCGGCACAAGCGCGATGTCTTGCGTCTCCGTATGCAGACAGTTGTCCGGGCAACCGGTCACGGCGATATTGCACTTGCGGGGAAGGTTGGTATAAGCGGGATTGCCCAGCACCTCATCGTTGATCGCGCGCACGATGTCCGTTCCATCCAGCAGCTCATTCGGATTCAAGCCCGCCACCGGACAGGTCATGATGTTGCGAACCGTGTCCATACCGGTTTGCAGGGACGTGAGTCCCGCGTCTGACAACGTCGCGAACACCGCCGGGACATGCTCGATCGTCAGATGCCGCAGCTGCACCTGTTGTCTCGTGGTCACGTCCACCACGCCGTTCCCGTATTGCAACGCGATATCCGCCAGCGCATCGAGCTGCGCTGACGTGGTGCGTCCGCCAGGGAGGCGCACCCGTAACATGAAATGGCCGGGCGTGGGGTTGCGCAGGAACAGGCCATACCATTTCAACCGTTGAATGTCGTCCTCGGGAATGGATTCCCAGCCCGTTTGCGCATACTGTGCGATCAGGTCGCGCACCGTTAACCCGTCCCGTTCCGTCTTGATCGCCTCGATCTTGTTCATCACATGCCTCCCAACGCGACGGAATAATCCGGTCCGAATTTTCTCAGCACGACCGTCCCCTCCCGACTCAATCGATCCACCACCAACAATACCTGGGACGCGCTCAGACCGGAGAGGGCCATGAGTTCCTCGAATGTTTGGGGCGCTTGTCGCTCCAGCACTGTCAATACTGCGGTTTCTGCATTCGTGTTCATGATATTCCCTCCCTTCCTCCGTTCGCCGTCCACCTGTCACGACTCCTTAGAATGTCTTGTACTCGAGCCACTTGCCGTTCAACGTGATCTTGCAACGAGCTTCGCCCTGGCTGCCGGTGACCTTTTCCATGTCGAGCGTAAAATCGATCGCGCTCATGATGCCGTCGCCAAACATTTCATTGGCCATCTCTCGCAACGAATCTCCATAGACGCCGATGACTTCCAGCAGCCGATACTTAAAGGGGTCGGTCGCATTGGGAAAGTCCGTGCGAACAGGAAACGCGCTGAGAGCGCCGATCTGTTCTTTATCCAAGTCCAGCAGCTTCCCGACCTTCATCGCCTCATCCGGCGACAGGCGGTGGTTGCCATTCAGTGCCGCCGCCACAAACGTGGGATTCTTTCCGACGGTCTTGGCCACTTCAGCAATCGTCACCTTCTTGTTCAATCGTTGGGCTTTAATCGCCTTGCGTATGACTTCTTTTGCCATCTTGATCTCCCTAGATGATTCGCCCGTGAATAAAAACTGCTCCGTTTTTTATGACCCGACGACTGCCGCACTGACCGGCTGAACAACAGGCTCCTCCGTTTCCTTCACGCGATAGGGGCTCACCATCCAGTAGAGACCGCCTACAAACAGCCCGCCACCGACCAGATTTCCCAGCACCACAAATAGCTGGTTGTACCAAAATCCCGCCCAGCTGACGGCCGCGTCATGCGGCAGGAACAGCGCCATGCCCAAGAATGATTGATTGGCGATACTATGTTCGAAACCGGTGCCGATAAAGGCAAAGAGGCACCAAAAGATCAGGAGGATCTTCGCGGTGTCGTTGCTCGTCCGCCCCGCCATCCACACCGCGAGGCAGATCAGCCAATTGCAGAGAATTCCGCGCACAAACAGTTCCCAGGCCGGCAGCGACATTTTTACTGCCGCCACCTTTTCGATCAGCTCAGTCGTCGGTCCCATCGCAAACACACCCGATTGAATCACCAGCCAGGCCAATGCCAACGACCCCACGAGGTTTCCAAACCATGACCAGGCATTCAGCTGAACGACCTGTGCCCACGAAAGACTTCTCGACAACCCACCGATCGCGCCGACCATGTTGTTGCCGGTAAATAATTCAGAGCCCGCAAAGATCACCAAGGTCAGCGCAATCCCGAACGAGACCCCCATGATGAGTTTCACCGCCGGAGATCCGGCAGCCGCCAAGGGGCCACCGAGGCTGAAAATCAGCGCGATCCCGAATCCAAGATAGATCCCGGCTAGGACGGACAGGATGAAATACCCGCTTGGGGACTGTTCGAGAAACGACCACTTCTTGGCTGCCACTCCGGCGATCCGCTCGTGATCTGCTGCATGCATGATCTGTCCCTCCAATGATTGATGGACCAACGTGACTAAAAAAACGTCCTCATCCCGCGGCTGGGAAGAGGACGTCGTTGTCCTGCGGCGAGGCTGGTCAATCCTCACCAAGATTACTTTGCCGACTTCACCGTCGGCTAAAAAAGAAAGCGTCCGCCACTCTCTGAAGAATGACGGACGCCTTTGTCCGTGTACAGTTCTGTTGTGGGTGCCGGAGAAGGCGTCGTTGCCTTCCCTCACCCGCAGGCACCATGTATACCATCGCCCCTGTGCATCGTCAAGGAATTATTAATGCCGGGGCCGGCAGGCTACACGTCGTAGTACAGGAAAAACTCATAGGGATGCGGCCGCAACCGCATGGTATCCACTTCCTTACTGCGCTTATAGGCGATCCACGACTCGATCAGGTCCTCGCTGAACACGCCACCCTTGAGCAGGAATTGGTGATTCTTTTCGAGATGATTGAGGGCCTCGTCCAGACTTCCGGGCATGGTTCTGATTTTGGCCGCTTCCTTGGCTTCGAGATCGTAGAGGTCCTTTTCGGCGGGCTCGCCTGGATTGATTTTGTTTTCGATTCCGTCCAGACCGGCCATGAGCATGGCGGCAAAGGCCAGATAGGGGTTCGCCGCAGGATCCGGGAAACGCACTTCGATGCGTTTTGCCTTCGGGCTCGGGGAATACATGGGAATACGAATGCCGGCCGACCGGTTCCGGCTGGAATAGGCCAGCAGTACCGGCGCTTCAAATCCCGGCGTCAATCGCTTGTAGGAATTCGTCGAGGGATTGGTGAAGGCGGCCAGCGCCGGCGCGTGCTTCAGGATGCCGCCGATGTAGTGCAAGCACATCTGAGACACGCCCGCATATTCCTTTCCAGCGAACAATGGCTTGCCTTCTTTCCAAATGCTCTGATGCGTATGCATGCCCGACCCGTTGTCGCCGAAAATCGGCTTGGGCATGAAGGTGACGGTCTTGCCGTGGCGGCGCGCGACATTCTTGACGATGTATTTGAACATCATCATTTTATCCGCGGTCCGCACCAAACTGTCGAAGCGAATATCGATTTCCGCCTGACCTGCCGTGGCCACTTCATGGTGATGTTTCTCGGTCGCGATGCCCGCCTTCTCCATTTCGAGAATCATTTCCGTGCGGATGTCCTGCTGCGTATCGGTCGGCGGAACCGGAAAGTAGCCTTCCTTATGGCGGATCTTGCCGCCCAGGTTGACGCCTTCCTGCCCCATGTTCCAGACGCC
>JAJONL010000143.1 GCA_021323395.1 Nitrospira sp. | reverse complement strand
TAAGTGGGCAGGCCCGCGCATCTGCGCCTCTTCTGCAAAGGAGTTACACCATGAATCGATTCGTCTACATGAGAAGCCCGAAACGGCAACGAATGACCGTCAGTCTGCCGACCGATCTTTTAGAGCGCATCCGCGATGCTGCCTACTGGTCGTCAGACACGACCATGGCCGGTCTCATCTCGTCGGCGCTTGAAAATCACCTGCATAACTTGGAAAGCCGAAACGGCCACCCCTTCTCTCCCCGGCTCCAGAACTTGAAACCTGGGCGGCCGCGCACGGGCAAGACAGCTGAACGGCCTGTATCTGAAGACATACAGTCTGTATCTAGTCAGATACGCGCCTAAGAATGTAGACGTGCTCTCACCGCCTCGATTCCGGCGCGAGGCCTTCCTTTCGGCCTGAATTCTTCCAGAAGCCGAGCGCTTCGCGCTCCCATGTGATCAGCCTGCCAAGCATGCCTTTTGCGAGAGATGAATTTGCCTTCAATAACTGCTTCCTCGCCGCCTATGCCCGATGATGCCTGTAATGACCGGTAAGGGTAATGGTATGTCATGCGCGCTTCCATGCAGCCCCGTCACCCCGCCCATCCAACCGCGTGCCCGCCCCCCTAGACTGATCGACACCCTATGGATGACCAACCAACCAGGATCCACTCGTGGCGTTACGCCCTTCCCTTCTGGGGAGGGCTTTTAATCTTGTGTGGCGCCGTCTCGACCCAGGCTCAAGACGTGTCCTCAGCTTCGTCCTTTCCGCCCGAGGGCGGACTCGCGAGCGAAGAGCTTGCGCTGCTCAAGGAAGAAGAAACGGTGAGTATCGCCACGCGTTACGAGCAACCCATCTCCCAAGCTCCTTCCAACGTATACGTCATTACGGATGAAGACATCCGCCATTCCGGCGCGACCGACATTCCCACCGTGCTCCGCCGCGTCCCCGGTCTGGACATCATGCAAGTGACCGGCGCCGACTTCAACGTCAGCGCACGAGGCGACAATCAACTCTTCGCCAACAAGATCCTGGTCATGGTGGATGGGCGATCGGTATACATCGACGGTCAAGGGCTCGTGTTCTGGAAATCCCTGCCCGTCACCTTACCGGAAATCAAACGCATTGAAGTGCTCAAAGGGCCGGCCTCGGTCGTATATGGATTCAACGCCTTCGACGGGGTCATCAACATCATCACGAAATCCGCCCAAGAGCTCAAGGGCACCACCCTGCAATTCGGCGGCGGTGAGTTGGGCACGATTTCCAGCGCGGCCGTTCACGCAGGCACGGCGGGAAAACTCGATTATCGTCTCTCCCTCGGTCGTGACCAGAACCAGCAATGGCGCAACGATGACGCGCTGGCCTTTCGGTCGCATAAATTCAATGTTC
The DNA here is from genome assembly GCA_021323395.1 of Nitrospira sp. Lineage (GTDB taxonomy): Bacteria > Nitrospirota > Nitrospiria > Nitrospirales > Nitrospiraceae > Nitrospira_A. Next base: position 5,584 of record JAJONL010000143.1, on the reverse strand, counting down.
AGACCCAGTACAATTTTTCAGGAGAGGCTTCCCTCCGCGTCGCCGGCGGCTTCATCGACACGAATCGCTTCGATGGTCCCGTCTCGAATCTCCAGATTTCGCGCTCGCAGTTCAACCAAGCCTATTCGGACGTCCATTATCAATTTCGAAATATCTCCATTCGCGGCTGGTGGCAGGGCAACGATATCCCCGTTGAATCCTCCACCCATCCGCTCCTCGCGCAATTCGTCCGGCAGACGAATGCCACCGGCGGCTCCAACGTGTCCTTCACCACCAATACCTACAACCTAGAGGCACAACAGGGCATCGATTTCGGACCGAGCAACCGGCTGAGTTATGGCGTCAATTATCGATACAACACCGTCGACGGCAGTGCCGTCTCCGAACTGGGCGGGGAAGACCGGCTCGGGTTCTACCTGCAGAATGAGTGGAATATGCTTCCTTCCCTGACCTTGCTGGCGGGAATCCGTTATGACTTGCACACCAGAATTACGGGAACCTGGAGCCCCCGGATCGCCCTTGTCTACCATCTGACACCGGAACATACCTTCCGCCTCAGCGGCTCCGTGGCCTATCGCCCCCCGACCCTCTTCGAATCGAATCTCGACGTGCGAATTTTGCCGACGGTTCCACCCCTGTTCGCTCCGATTCCGCTGTTCGGATCACAGACGCTCAATCCCGAGCAGATCATTTCGTACGAGGCCGGCTATCAAGGCTGGTGGCTGAAACATCGACTCCGAACCAGGCTGGACCTATTTTTTAATCACCTGTCGGACCTGATCAACTTTCAAACCATCGGGGCCACCAGAACGCTCGTGAACGGTGGTGAGGCGGATATCTATGGCGCCGAAGGGGGAGTGGAATTTCTGGCCACTCGATGGCTGAGCGGTTTCGCCAATGTGTCCTACCAGCAGATCGGGCAAACCTTTACCGGCGTGTCGCGCCGCGGCGGACCGGACTGGAAAGCCAATGTGGGAATCCGTGGAGACTGGGACAGCGGCCTCAATGCCGAAGTGGCCGTGCATTATGTGGCCGGTGCCACCTATCCACTGATTGAATTCTTTACGGCGCTGGCTCCCGTGCTGCCGGTCAGACCCAGCCCGACGGTGGACAGTTATACCCTGCTCAATTTGCGTGGAGGTTACCGGTTTTGGCACGACAAGGCGGAAGTCGCCGTGGCGGTCTATAACGCGCTGGATGATCGCCACAAAGAGCATCCACTCGGGGACACGCTGGGCAGTCGGGTGATGGGTTGGGTCACGCTGAGATACTAGGGTTGATGTGATGCATGCTGGGCTGCAGCGAACAGGGCATCCGATGCTGGCGGCCGAATCACCTACACCCGAGCTGCCCGAGCCGGCTCCGACCACTATGAGTGAGGAACTGGAACTGCTGAAGGAAGAAGAGACCGTGAGTATCGCCAGTCGTTACGAGCAGCCGATGAGGGTGTGCTGGGTGAGTGCCTGTTGGGGCTCCTTACATCGACCGGGATGTGAACATATGAAGCTCGGGGCCACTTTTCTAAAGATTGTCCAACTCGCGGCGAAACTATTCCGATGTGTGATCGATTTTGCGAAGAATTTCACGGATCAGGGGACAGGCCTAGTCGTGGCTTGGATGATGGGGCACGGTCGTCGTTCTGCCATCCGAATGACGGTAAAACACGTGGCTGCCTTTCTGCCTGGCATTTTCGAAACCCAATCGGAGCAGGATCTTCTCCATAGTCTTGCAGTCAACGATGGGCAGTCGGCTCACCCGGCAACCTCAATCTGCTGCATGCCGATAAACCGTGGGAGATTATCTCCAGCATCGCGGTATTCATTGAGACACAATTCTAGAACTTCCTTCAGGTTCTTTTACAGTTCGTCCAAGCTCTTCCCTTGGGTGTGTGCACCGCGAATCCCGGGCACGAATCCAACATACAGCTTGGTTTCAGGGTCCCACTCCACATACGCGGTAAAGGTCCTCATCCAGCACCTCCATGTTCCCAAGGGCTTATACCGATTGGCTCACGATAGCAGATATCACGAGATTTGTGGAGTTCCACTACGCGAAGAATGCGCGTCACGGTTGTGGGAGGGCGGCCTCAGCGGAGAGATCGCCTATCATGACTATGGCGGAGCAACTTACCCAATCAATCATGCATTCTCTGCGTTTGTTCCATTTGGCGTCATTCCTCCCGATCCCCGCGTCGGCAGTTATAATCTTCTCAACATGCGGGCGGGCTATCGGTTCTGGCAGCAGAAGGCCGCGGCCGGGTACATGCGGGATGCCGAGGTCGCCATGTCGGTCTTCAATGCGTTGAACGATGAACACAAAGAACATCCGCTGGGTGACCTCAACGGCAGGCGAGTGATGGGATGGCTGACCCTGAGATTTTAGTCGACGAGTCCTCGGGATTCGGGAGGATGCGATGACACCCACCACCTTAACTCATTCCATTCTCGTCGTGGACGACGATCCGGATATCGCCCTGGCGCTGCAAGACTTCCTCGATCACGACGGCTACCAGGTGAGCGTGGCTGGTACTTGCGCCGAGGCCCTCACACAAGCCGCTCAGCATCACTACAATGCCGTCATCTTGGATCTTGGGCTGCCGGATGGAGACGGCTCGTCCGTACTCAAGACATTGCAAACGCAGCAACCGCAGCTGCCGGTGATCATCCTCACCGCCTATACGAGCGCCGACCGCACGGTAGGCTCATTGACCCAGGGGGCCTTCGCCTATCTCACCAAACCCTATAATCGGGACGAGTTGCGGGCGGTCCTGCAACGAGCGGTCGGCGTTCAGGCCCTGGCGGCCAAAGTCGAGCATGCGGAGCATGCGCTGAGCGAGAGCGAAGCACGGTTCCAGTCGCTGGTCGAGGCGGCGACCGATTCCATCGTGCTGGCCGATTGCAACGGCAATATCCTCTCCTGGAATCGCGCCGCCGCCCAACTGTTCGGCTACACCGATACGGAAGTCTTGGGCCGTCCCTTGGCCATGTTGATGCCGGCGCGATACCGCGCAGCTCATGAGCGCGGGCTCGCCCGTGTCGGCGAGACGGGCCGGTCCCGCCTCATCGGCCGGCTGGTGGAGCTGGAAGGATTGCGGAAAGACGGCAGCGAGTTTCCTCTGGAATTGTCCCTGGCGACATGGAAAGCCGACGAGTCGGTCTTTTACAGCGGCATCATCCGCGACATCACCCAGCGGCGTCTGGCAGAGGAAATTCTCGATCGCCTTCGCCATCTGCATGAAGTGATTCTCACGCAAGCAGGGGAAGGCCTCTATGGGTTGGATGCCGCCGGACTGACGACGTTCGTCAACCCGACGGCCGCGAGGCTGCTCGGCTATGAACCTTCCGAACTCATTGAACAACCGATGCACACCCGTCTCCATCATTCGCGGCTTGATGGCAGTCCCTACCCGGTTGAAATATGCCCCATCTACGCGTCACTTCGAGACGGAACGGTTCACCGAGTGACGGTCGACGTCTTTTGGCGTAAAGACGGCACCAGCATGCCCGTGGAATATGTCAGTACGCCGATTATCGAGAAAGGTGTCGTGGCGGGAGCGGTCGTCGTGTTTCGCGACATCACCGAGCGCCGAGAAGCCGAACAGGCCATCGAGGAAAGTCAGGAGCGGTTCCGGCAGCTGGCTGAACATATCAAGGAGGTGTTCTGGATTACCGATCCCACGAAGAACCGGTTTATCTACATCAGTCCTGGTTATGAGGATGTGTGGGGACGTTCCTGCGACAGTCTGGGCACGTATCACGAAGAGTACCGCATCCTCCGCCCGGACGGATCGATGCGATGGATCTGGGATCGCGCCTATCCGATCCATGACGCGGCGGGGAGCGTCTACCGTATCGTCGGTTTGGCCGAGGATGTGACGGATCGCAAGCGGGTCGAGGCGGCACTGCTCGAGAGCGAACAACGCTACCGGATCCTGTTCGACGACAATCCCTCCATGTATTCCATGGTGGATGCGGAAGGGACGGTGCTGTCGGTCAACCGCTGCGGAGCGGCTCGACTGGGTTATGAGGTGGAAGAACTGCTCGGCACGCAGGTGCTGGACGAGTTTCACCAGGACGATCGCGAAGCGGTGCGCCGATATCTCGCCGACTGTATGGCAGAGATGGGAACACTCAAATCCTGGGAATGCCGTAAGGTTCACAAAGACCGTCGCGTCATCTGGGTGCGCATCACCGCACAGGGAGTGCCGAATCCGCACGAGGGTCCGGTGATCCTGATCGTGTGTGAGGACATCACGGCCGTCAGGGAGGCCGAACTCGCATTACACGACAGCGAAGAGTTTACGAATCAAATCCTGCACAGCAGCGCCGATTGCATCAAGGTGCTGGACCTGGATGGACGGCTGCAATACATGAATGACACCGGCCGAACACTGCTGCATATCAGCGACATTGTCCCTTACATCAACAAGCCGTGGGTAGAGTTTTGGGAAGGCGACGATCAGAGCGCCGCACTCTCTGCCTTGGAAGCCGCAAAAGCCGGCGAAATGGGCAAATTCGTAGGTTGCTCTCCCACTACCACCGGCCAAGCAAAATGGTGGGACGTGCAAGTCACTCCCATGCTCGATGCGGAGGGCCACGTCCACCGGCTGCTGGCAACTTCCCGTGACATCACCGATTACAAAGAGGTCCAGGAATCCCTCCGTCTCAGTGAGGAACGGCTGGCGATGGTCATCCGCGGGTCCAATGACGGGTTCTGGGACAGTCATGTGCTGCCGGGACAACCCTGGTACTCACCCTCGACTCCAGTCTGGTGGTCGCCCCGCGTGCGTGAAATGCTGGGATACAACGAGGAGGAGTTCCCCAATATTTTGGAGAGTTGGTTATCCCGACTGTACCCAGGGGATCGCGAGAGGGTCTTCCAGCATCTCACCGCCTCCCTCAAACAGGGAGGCCCTCAATATGACGTCGAATACCGTCTATTGGATAAGCAGGGTCACTATCGATGGATTCATGCCCGCGCCGAGGTGGTTCAGAGAAACGAGCAGGGCCAGGCCGTTCGCATGGCAGGGTCGCTGCAATGTATTACCGATCGGAAACATGCGGAAGAAGCTCTCCATCGCAGTGAAGAGCTGCTTCGTTCGGTCATCAATAACGCCACCGCCCCCATCTATGCGAAACAGGCCGACGGACGGTACCAAATGGTCAATGCTCGCTTTGAGCAGCTGTTCCACCTGACCTCAGACCAGATCCTCGGGAAGACCGATTACGACCTCTTTTCAAAAGAGATCGCCGACGCGTTTCGAGCCAACGATCGCTGGGTCATCACGAATGGTCGTCCCTTGGAGGTCGAAGAGTATGCGCCCCATCCCGACGGCCTGCATACGTACCTGTCGATCAAGGTTCCCATACGGGACCAGGCCGGACGGGTATCGGCGATGTGCGGCATTTCCACCGACATCACGGATCGTAAACGGTCGGAAGCGCAACTGCGCGTCAGCGAGGAGCGACTGCGCATGGCCCTCACCGCCTCAGATGTCGGCATCTGGGATTGGGACGTGCGGTCCGGCCGGCTCTATTGGTCCGCCGGCGTCGAAGCGCTGTTCGGCCTGGCCGCAGGGTCCTTC
>JAJONL010000142.1 GCA_021323395.1 Nitrospira sp. | reverse complement strand
TGGAACAGACAGAACCGACGTATCGTGAATCGGTTTCCGTGGGGTGGGCTCTTTTCTGGCGAACCGTCGGAAGCTTCATGCTGCTCATGTTCGCGATGAATGGAATGCTCCTGTATCTCTTCCCCGAACTCACGCGCTCAGGCCCGCCGTTGTGGGCCGCATTGCTGCCATTCATCCTCGTGACATTGCTCTGCACGTTCATCGTCATGCCGTATGTGGTGCGTGATCTCTTCAGGAGTTCATTCTGCGGATTCCATGTGCGATATGTTCGCGAGAGCCCCGACCGGAGGCCCCCCTAGGAGTCTGTCCGAGTAATCCTTCGTTGTAGGCGAAGGAGCTGCTGGTAGATGCGAGGCCGGGCCGAGAACGACGCAGACTGCTGCAGATCATTCAGGCTGCTAGCTTCCGGCTGCCATCCGGCTTCCGATGAAACGCCTCCGAGGCCGTCGGGCCACCGGGCCTGAGTAGTGCCATGCCTCATGCCGATGTGATGCGTCACTAGAGAACCCATCATTTTCAAAGGAGGAGATGTATGAAAGGAATAGGGAATTTCACCTTCGCGATAGCGTTAGTCGTCGGCAGCCTCATCGCTCCTGCAACCGCCCCGTCGAGCGCGGCGCAGTCGAAGGGAGGCAAGGCGCCGACCGCCATGGAAGGTACATCCGGAGAGCCAACTCCGTCTGACGCGGCGACCGACCGGCCTCAGACAAAAAAGAAACGGCGTTCGTCAGGAAAACACATCACCGAAGACACGGTAACGACCCAGAGACCGACCACCAAAGACGAAACTCCTCACGGCAGCGAGCGCGGATCTAAAGGCACTCGCGCTGAGGTGGGGTCTGGCGGCGGTGGCGTGACTGGAGCAGTGGGAAGATAGTGAGGCCCAAGGGACCGTTAAGTGTGGAAGCCCGACAGATTGTCCGTCCAAAGACAAGCTGTCCCGGCATCGATACTTTCCCGAACTGAGGCAGGTCCCGAACACCGCGATATCCTACACATCGGCCCGATCCATCGAAGGTTCGTCTTTTGCTAGGGGCTACGAGAGGAGACGAGGACCAGAAGCGCTGTAGCAAATGAGAGTCCCTTCCTGAAACCGCATGTATCTATTTTTGTCGACGAAAGGAGCTGACGATGCCAAATCGAAGTAGCAGATATACCGAGGTAATAGCCACTCTGCTGGGAGTGGGATTAGTAAGCGCCGCCACACTCTATGCGGAGCATCCACGCGAGATCGGAAATCCCGATCTCCCAGCCAACGATGGATCACGCGTCCGCAATACCGACCTCACCGGCGGGTTCTACGACGATCGATTCAAACTCGACAATTGGTACTACGACTTCTATGACAGTCCGGGGGCGGAGCGGTCAAATGCGCGCGCCACGGACCCAACCTATGGAGAGCAGTCCACCCTGGCGGATGCCGCGCACCCCTGGGTAGCCGCGCGAGGCCAAAATCGGCACGAACAGGCGACGGCTTTTCAACAATATTATGACGAACCGTGGTTTTATGATCAGCGTGACCCGATCTATGGGATGCCCGAGACCAGGGGTGAACGCCTCACCTCCGATCCGGCGGCGCACAATGATAATTTCGTCAAGGGCACGGTCACGGCTACGAAACAGGTGCGTCATCGCACCTCCGGTGACCAAAATACCGTGGCCTTGATCAAGGCATCCGACGGTCGCCAGGTAATCACGGATCTCGGGCCCACGCGACGCACGATGGATATGGCCCTGACCAAAGGAGACCAGGTTCAGGTGGCGGGTCAATGGGAAGATGTGGGTCCCTATTCGGTTCTCATGGCACAGCAGATCAAGTCAGGAGTGAATCGGGCGAGCCTGCATCGCGAAGGGGGGGCGGCGCTCGCCGATAACCGGCAGGTCGAAGGACGCATCCAGCAATTCCGCGACATCCGCACGAACCGCACGGCAGAGCTGCATCGAACGGCGGCGGTTCAAACTCCGGACGGCCGGTTCGCGATTGTCGACTTGGGACAGGATACGACGGATCGCGTCGTGGCCAATGCCTCTCCCGGTGATCGCATCGTGGCCAATGGTCGTGTCGTTCAAGTCGGCAACTATCCGGTCCTACTCGCCAATCAAGTGGCCATCAACGATGGCATGCCCATCCGTATCACACGCGCCGCTGAACCAGCCGGGACCGTCTCCGGCACCGAGATGAGAAATCCGGATTGCGTCGGAGGCGGGTGCGACAATCGGTCCTTGAATCGCGCGCAGCCTCGGGATGCGCACAGCAACGCGATGGACGGTACGGTGCGGTAGCGCGCCTACACAGCGTGCCGCGTCGGGGTGGGGGAGGGGGCTCACGGGCCTTCCTCCCCCGTTTACATCAGTCGTTCGATGCGATTCAGTGGAGGGCCCACCATGAAAGCTCTCGTATATTACGGCCCACGCGATGTGCGAGTCACCCAGGTTCCGGATGCCCGAATCGAGGACCCCACCGATGTGCTCGTGAAGATTACGACCGCGAATATCTGTGGATCCGACCTGCACATGTATGAAGGTCGCACGAACGTGGAGAAGGGGAAAGTACTGGGCCATGAGAACCTTGGACAGGTGATTGAAGTGGCCCGCGCAGTCACGCGGGTCAAGGTCGGAGATATCGTCTGCTTGCCGTTCAATATCAGCTGCGGTTTTTGCAAGAATTGTGAACGGGGATTCACGGGATTTTGCCTGACGCTGAATCCCGGCGTGGCGGGCGCGGCTTACGGCTACGCGGGGATGGGTCCGTTTCCAGGAGGCCAAGCCGAATACCTGCGCGTTCCCTACGGAGACTTCAATTGTCTCATTCTCCCCGAGGATGCCCAAGAGCGGGAGGCCGAGTATGTCATGCTCGCCGACATCTTCCCCACCGGGTATGAATCGACCGAACTGGCGGGAGTTCAACCGGGTGAGAGCGTGGTCGGATACGGAGCCGGGCCGGTCGGGCTTATGGCGGCCTATTCAGCCTACATCAAAGGCGCCAGTAAGGTGATGGTGGTGGACAGGCTGCCCGATCGTCTCGGATTGGCGGAGGCCATCGGCGCAATTCCCATAGACGATTCGAAGGCCTCGCCCGTGGAGCAAATCCTGGAACTCACCGAAGGCGAAGGGGCGGACAGGGGCTGCGAATGTGTCGGCTACCAAGCACACGATGCCGAGGGAAACGAGCAGCCAAACCTCACGATGAATCATCTCATCAAGTCCGTCCGGCCGACGGGGGGCATCGGTGTGATCGGTGTCTTCGTGCCGGAGGATCCCAAGTCGACGGATAAACTGGAACAGAGCGGCCAAATTGCCTTCGATCTCGGCCTATTCTTCTCGAAAGGCCTGCGCATGGGATCCGGCCAAGCGAATGTCAAACGATACAACCGACAGCTCTGCAATCTCATTCACGAAGGCAAGGCCAGACCATCATTCCTCGTGTCACATCAACTGCCCTTGGAGGAGGCCCCTGAGGCCTATCAACACTTCGACGCTCGCGAACGTGGCTGGACGAAAGTGCTCCTGAAACCGGCGGCGTGATCGTTCGGCCCCGGCAGGCGGCGCGGCGCGCCCGCATCACCCTCCGAGTATATCGGTCCTCCGACTTCGGTTCTCCCGCAGTCTATCGGAGGCGCCCACCACGAACGGGATCAGAGCCAGGACCCGCGAGCGTTCCGGGATACATCTCGTCGCGCCCACCCGGCGCTGGAAGGCGCGCCCCTTTCAAGTCTTTCCTGGACAGGGATCGGCTTGGGCGGTAAACTTCGTACGTGTAATCCGTATGTCATCAGGTCGAGCTCGGCTCTCTGCGACCCGTCAGTCTTCATACAAACCCCGCATTCCATCCCGAGGAGTAGATATGGCGACCATCATGGTAATCGATGACGAAGCATCCATCCGCAGCCTTCTGCGGGAGGTTTTGGAAAAGGCCGGCCACAAGGTTGTGGAAGCAAAAGATGGACGCGAGGCCTTGGACCTCTATCAGAAAGACAAGGCTGACCTCCTGATCATGGATCTGCTCATGCCGGAAGTCGACGGGTTGGAAGCCACGTTGCAGCTGACCAGGGAATACATGGATACGAAAATCATCGCCATGACCGGCGCGCAGGGCGATCGCAATTTTCTCGAGATCGCAAAACTCTTTGGCGCCCATCAGGCGTTCGAAAAGCCTTTTGACCTGAAGGCTATGCTGAAGGCAGTTGAAACGGAGCTCGCTCAAAAGTGATCACTATGTGGCTGTGACTCAACAACACCCTGCCCCATCACGCCACGCATCATCTGCGTGGCGGGGAACCATATCTGTATGCCTGGACCAGCCGCCCGTATCCGGCTCCTCATCATCGACGACAGCCCTGACTTTCAGCTGCTCATCAAGACGCATCTTCAGGGCGCCAACTTTTTTTGCCTCAGCGCCGCAGATGCCCTTCAGGCTACCGGAATGGCCGTGCGTGATAGGCCGAAGGTGATTCTCCTCGACCTCGGCTTGCCGGGAGGCAACGGCATGGTGCTGCTTGAACGCTTGCGGGCAAATGCCCACACCAAGGCTATTCCGATCATCGTCGTCACGGGCCAAACCACTCCCGGCCTCGAAGCGAAGGCTCGCTCGCAAGGCGCTGCTGCCTACCTGCAGAAGCCGATCGACAAGCAGATATTGCTGGAAACTTTGCAGCAGGTTCTGCAAGAATCAGCGCACGTAGCCACGACACGCCCTTGATAGCCCTCACCCATTCACGCACAATCTCCTCGACCACCTGGCTCCTGTTGTGGCTCCTGTACGTCTGTCTCATTGCGGCGTCCGGAATCTATCACACCAACTTTGTCGCGCACGGGCACTGGGAATTTCTGAAGTGGGTTCCGCCCGTCGAGGAGATTGTGACAGCGGGGTTCTGGCAGGACATTCTCGTGAATGTCCTCCTGTACGTCCCCTTTTCGCTGCTCTATCTGCAACGCAGCGCGACCGTCACCAGATCACTGGTGCTGACGGTTATGCTGCTGGGGCTCTGCCTGTCGTGCGCGGTTGAACTCTATCAACTCTACTCACATAACCGCCGCGCCGCGATCTCGGATATTGTTTGCAACGTGACGGGCACCTGGGTAGGAGTCGTGATGCGAAAACGATGGCGGTGTGATTAGCAGGATGAGGAAAAAGTCCGGCAGCGGCGTTCTCGCATCGTTCAGACGCTCCACGTACGGCCACGGGACAAGAGCCTGTCTTGGCAGGCTCGGGGTGGGCGGGTAAGAATGAACGATTCGCCTCTCGGAGTCTGTTCGAGTAATGCCATCCTACTGCGGCGAATGATCTGCAGTCGTCTGCGTCGTTCTCGGCCCGAAAAAATCCTCAACGTATTCCAGCGAATACGCTTCCGGTTTTTTCGAGCCTGCGGCCTCGCATCTACCAGCAGCTCCTTCGCCTCGTAACGAAGGATTACTCGGACAGACTCCTAGCAGGCTGCGGAAAAACTCGGTATTTGCCAAATATGGCGCTGCGATCTCACGTATGGCAATGGTGCCCGAATAACCTGCAGGATGTTCAAAAAGGCCGTCCAGCGCGGCCGCAGCGAGCGAAGAGGCGACGCGTACCCTTGCGGTACGTTGAGCCTCGATGCGAGAACAAAGCTGGCGGACTTTTTCAGCATCCTGCTAGGACACTGAGCGCTCACCGGCTCGCGCCCGTCCGCAGACGTGACGCTCATTCTTCTCCGCGTCGCGGACCTCGCTGCGGCCCTTGCCTGGGACAGGGCGCGTCTTTGACGCGCCGGGTCGGGCGGGTAAGAAGGTCGCCTTTTTGCGCATCCTGCGGACTCTTCTGACTCCGACACCGCATGTGAACTGATTCTACCCTGTTGCGCAAAATCGAGTTTTTCCGCAGCCTGTTAGGAGCGCGACGGCCAACCGATGGTCGGGCTAGTCCCATCCCATCGGATCGTATCCGCGTTCACGCAGGCAGCGATCCACGTACTTTGTATAGGCCCCGCTCGGCGGCGATTTCCTGAACAGGCCGCGTAGAAAACCGGCGGTAGCGCCGCCAGCCGCGCCCACCATCGCCCCTGATCCAGGACGCCCAAGGATCGCTCCGCCTACCGCCCCGGCCGCCGATCCCACCGCCCCGCCGGCCACCGTGCCGGTCGCCGTCTGCGCCGTCTTCCCTTGGCTGGGTGAAGCGCCGGCCTCTTTCGCGAGCGCCATGCAGTCCTTGATGTCGGACTCCGCCGTCTCCTCGCCGGCCTGTCGATAATGCTCGTTCGGATAGAGAATAGGCTTGTGCGCCGAGCAGCCGGCGAAAGCCAGCACCAGGGCACAGACGGTCAGGTTTCGTTTCATAACTCCTCACCTTCATCTTGAGCTCGAAGCCTTCGACGAAGTTGACGGCAGGGCTAGCCCGGATTATTCATACATCCTGTCGCGAGGCGTTCAAGACCGAAGCCCGCCGAGGCTTCTCGCAAGTGAGGCCGCCGCAGGCGTACTTGCGGTCCGTCGAGAAAGGCCGAACGAGAAAAGCCTCGCCGGGCGAGAGGATCGGACGACGGAGCAGGGATGCATGAATGGTCCGGGCTAGATCCGGCCGCCGAGGTCTTTTCGCTGTAGACTCCTCATCATCGCCGGATCGTTGTAGGCCACCTCGCTCAACGCATCCATCAGGTGAAGCCCTCTGCTCACCGCCAATTCCTTGGCCTTTGTATAGTTCTTGGCGCTGAAGCGCGCGACCGCCGGCTGGCCATTGACGATCTGACAGGCCAGGACCTCTCCACCCACGTCCAGGGTCCCGCCTTCTTCGACCAATCGCTTCGCCTGTGGCACCGTGATCTGGTGTAACTGCGCAAACTCTTCCAAGCCGCCGGTTTCGATGAGCCGCCCATCCGGCATGATGCAGAGCCGCTTGAAATGGGGCGACCAGTCTTTCCTGAAATCCATGTACTTGATGTCGCCGCCCTTCGCCACCGCGCGATCCAAGGTTCGGTAGTCCAGGCCAAGATTTTTCTGTTCCAGCTTCTTTTTGAGTTCTTCCGGCAAGGTCCGATGAAACACTTCCCACGCCGCCTCGGCCAGCGAACGACCGCGCGCCCTGGCCCATTGTTCCGCCTCCGCAAACTGCATCAAGTCCAGCACCCAGGTCTGTTTCGGAGTTGCCCCGCTTGCATCCACCAGGCAAGCGAACAGCCCACGCGTGAGCACACCACCGACTTGCGGGTATACGTAGACACCGCCGCTCGCGAGCAGCGCCGTCATCTCCCCCGGCGGCACCTCATAACTCTCCGCCAGAATCTTCGCATGCGCCGCCACATCTTCCGGCAAGGTCATGGCGCAGACCGTCACATTCCCCGGCGCATCAAACTCCGAGTAGTCTTCAATCACGTTGTACAGAATCGGCGGCTTCGGCTTCTCGAGCTTCTTCTTAATCTTAAACATGCGCGATTACCCTTTGTGCGTCTTTTCTTCTCGATGCGATCAGCTATAAGCCATACGCTCCTATGAGCCTTGCTCCAGATGGTGGTACGGCGGCAAGGTCATCAACCGTTCATCGTCCACCGGTCCGCCGATCGTAAAATGATAGAGCGATTGCACGGACAAATCCTTGATACCCACGATCTCATGGACCGCATCGTCGAAGAAACAGCCGATGCCGGTGCCCCGCACGCCGGCTGCTTCGGCTTCCAAATACAAGACTTGCCCGACCAGACCGGCTTCCCAGAACAGGCGTGGATACCACCAAGCCCCGCCCTGCCGCAAACGACCTTCGAACTCAGCCAGCATCCCCAGGGAAAAGGCGCTGTCCCCCGCAATCCCCTGATGGCAACTCACCTGCGCGGCGAGCCGTTGCGCATCCCCCTGCAACAGCCAGTAGAGCGGAAGGTCGGCGGGACGGCCGGGCGCCGGAGTCCATTCCAACTCTGGATTCATGGCCTGTTGCAGCAGCGGCAGCTTCTTCGGATCTCGCGCCAGCACATAGAGCCCGGGCGGCAGCCCTTCGACCCGATGCACGAACAGCATGAGGTGAATCGCCGGCTCCCACGACAACAGATCCCAGGGAATCGGCCGGTTCAATTGCGGCCGGTCCGCCTGAGGCATCACACGCTGGAGCATCTGGAAGAACGTCGAGGAGGAGATTGAAGTTTTCGCGTCGAAGGAGACGGCGCTGCGGCGCTGTCTGATGATCGTTCCCGCGTCGTTCGTGCTCGGTGAAACGCGCGGGAGATCGGGCAGGGGCGCCCCATGGGTATGAACCGGGATGGAGGTCTGCGCCGTGGTCGTTTTCCAGGACGCTTCCGCCGCCTCGTCGATGATGTCCCAATGCACGCCATGCTCGCGACTCAGCTCATTCGCCTTTCCGTGCCAAGGCCCCGCAGTCAGATCCTTGACCACATGGGGATCGAGAAACAGTGGAATCTCTCCCCCCCCACCCCTCACACCTAACCCCTCACCCTTCACGTTCATATGCGGCCAGATCACCGCCAGGCAATCGGGATGCTCCGGTTCCACGTCGCGGAAATCGTCCGGGCGATGGGTGCCGAGCAACATCGCCACCTGATTTTGGTCCAGACCATCCAGTAGCGCCATGTTCCAGCCGAGGGTGGCCGCGGCAAGACGGGCGGAACCGATCGCATGACCGACATCATGGTTGCAGTAACGAAACGCCCGCTCGCCATACTTCCAGGCTTCACGCCAATGGACCGAGGTCAGGCCGAAGAGAAAGGCGCCGGGCGGAAAGGCGGCCAACAGACGTGTGATCGCATCGGGCGCACAGTCGGCTCGTAATTCCAGACCGTGCTCCTTCGAAGCATAATGATAGAGGCCTGGGGTGACATCGAGTCCAACGACCGGCTGCAGCAACAGATAGCCTTCCGTCGGGTGGAGATTGCCGGAAGACGGATTGTTCCGCAGCGCCCATTCCGACTCCCCCGCCTTTTTCCAGGCCGAGAGGCCGAGCGCCAGCTCGAAGAAGCGCGAGAGCGCGCGGGTCGTCAGCGGTTTCGACGGCACAGTGCCATGGAGGTAGAGCGCATCATAGGAGGGCGAAGACGGTTCCTCATCGTTCGCCAGCAACGGCAACGGCACGAGTGTGGCCCCTTTGAATCGTCGAAAGGGATCGGGCTGGTTCGCCCAATCCAAATACCCCAGCGACCGGGCATATTTGTGAAAATGGTGTTTGGTGCGAACGTGATACGCGATCACGCGATCAACCGGATCGGCTGTGGTCGGTTCGGTGGGAACGGCTGAAAACGGCTGTTCACTATTCATTCAGGCAGTCTAACGAGGCGGGGGAAGGAAAGTAAACGCGGGAGACCGGCGAGAGGATCGCAGCGGAAGAACGAACGAAAGAACCGGATCGCCATAGCCCCAGCTGCGAACGTACATCGCACTGCCTCACGCGCTTTACCAGAACGGATTCATGCGAGCCTGACCAGGGTACAGGAGAAGTCCATGCGCCGGCTGAGAAGCACGCGGTCGAGGCTGACTGCTACTCCTCCTGAACACGGACGAACTCGCGCGCGTTGCGCAGATCGCCCGAGGTGCAGAGTTTCAGTTCCAGCAGGAGATGCTCCAGCGCCGCGACGCGGGCCGCCACCTCCGGCAGCACCACATCGATCCGCTCCACCAGATCCTGCAAACGGCGCGTCATCCCCGCCTCACCGCTCTTTGCCGCCGCGCCCTTTCGCTTCTGGCCGGCCGGTCGATTGCGTCCCGATGTCCGTGGCACCTTTCTCTTTGGCGGCATAGGTCCCTCCTGGTTAGAGCCTCTCTGTACGCGCGTTCGGGATGCCGGTCAAGTCCTCGGAGAGCGATCGGTACGGCCGCGGCGAAGAATGCTTCTTCTCCCGCCGGCCAGGGTTTTCCATCCTAGACATTCGCAGCGGCCCCGCGTAATTTTTCTCTCATGGCCGCGACCCCCCGCAAACATTTCTCGATGCTGCGTCAATTTCACCTGGCCGACGCGCTGACCCTCGCGAACGCCGGCTGCGGAGTCGCGGCTGTCTTCTACTGCATGCTCTATATGGGCAGCCGGTGGACGGGCCATTTTCTTGCCGCAACCGCTATGACACCGGCCGCTCTCCTCTTCGACTGGCTGGACGGCCGAGTCGCCCGATGGCGGCATGAACATTCGACGCTTGGTCGCGAGTTGGATTCGCTGGCGGACGTGATCTCCTTCGGTGTCGCTCCGGCCGCGCTCGGGTTCGCCGCAGGCTTGCGCGGGGGATGGGACGGCATCGCGCTGATCTATTTCGTCTGCTGCGGCGTGAGC
>JAJONL010000141.1 GCA_021323395.1 Nitrospira sp. | reverse complement strand
CTCGGCGTGGAATTTCGGTTCGACGGCAAGGAAACGATTGAATATCGCGGGTGGGGCGGCTCCGTTCAAAAGGCGATTGAGTCGTTCATTCTGCAACGACACTCATTCGAGTCTACCTGAGCTGCAGCGGTTGCCGCCGACTGGGAAATTTTTACCCGCTCCCTCTCAATCATCCTGTCGCACCTCACTCCACACGACGAATTTCGCTCGATCCCTTCCTGACCAATCAATGGCACATATCTTGATTGTTCATCTCCTGCCGCCATCGTCCTTGAGGGGTTTGAGGAACCATTCAGTAGCGCAAGAGGAACGACCAGATGACTCTTCATGCCCAAGGTGCAGGACTCAATCCTCGATGGTGCCTCGCGCAGGACACCATTGACCGACAGGACATCGAGCGGTTGATTACGTGGTTGCGGACATATCCCAGACTCACGAAGGGGGCGCTCACCCTCGATTTCGAACGGCAATGGTCGGAATGGCTGGGCCGGCCCTACTCCGTCAACTGCAATTCCGGTTCATCCGCCAACTTGCTGATGTATTACGCCCTGCTGCGATCAGGCCGCTTGCGCAACACCAACGTGATCGTACCCAGCGTCGGATGGGTCACTTCGATCGCCCCCGCGATCCAGTTCGGCTTTACGCCCATCATGTGCGAGGCCGACCCGGACACGTTCGGGCTCGATCTCAATCATCTCGAAACCCTCTTGAAACGTCATGACGCCCACACCGTTCTTCTCGTGCAGGTGCTGGGCGTGCCCCATCGGATGCATGAACTACAGCAGCTCAAGGATCGATACGGCTTCTATCTTCTCGAAGATGCCTGCGCCGCCATCGGTGCGGAGTACCAAAGCAAGAAGGTGGGAACCTTCGGCGACATGGCCAGTTTCTCATTCTATTTCGGACATCAGATGTCCACGATCGAAGGCGGCATGGTGTCCACCAGCGACAAGCGGTTCGCCGAGCTTCTGTTGATGTTGCGTAGTCACGGATGGAGCAAAGACCTCGATTCTGTCAGCCATCAGGAGTTGGTCTCGGCGTATCAAATCGACGATTTTCACTCTCCTTTCGTGTTTTATGAACCGGGTTTCAATGTGCGTTCCACCGACCTCAATGCCTTTCTCGGCATCGAACAGTTGAAAAAGCTGGATAGGATGACCGGCCGCCGACAGGTCAACCACGACCTCTATCTACAGAAGCTGGGAACGCGCTTCTATACGCAACGCCCGCCGAAGGACAGTAAAGTGGCCAGCATTTCGTTCGGCTTGCTTGGGGAATCACCGGAGCAACGACGACGTATTGTTCGGGCTCTCGTGGCGGAAGGGATCGAGACGCGTATTTTTTCCGCGGGCAACCTGGGCCTGCATCCGTTTTGGGTGAACCGCTATGGGAAAGCCAGTTTTCCCGTGGCCGATCGAGTGCATCATTGCGGATTTTTCCTGCCCAATCACGCCTTGATGAACGAGCATGATGTGACTCAGATCTCGCGTGTCGTCATGGAGGCTGCATGATGAGGCTGTCTCCCGATCAACTGGCGCGAACATGTGCCCTCTGCATGTTTCCGTCCTCAGCCCGCGCCCGCTTGTCAGGCCACCGCGGCAAGACCACCGCAATCTCGCGATCCTCACCCATAGGGGAGCTCGTTCGACCATGACGACAGCCGCAACACATGTGCTCGTGACCGGCGGAGCCGGCTATATTGGTTCCGTGCTCAGCAGGCAACTGCTCGATCGTGGATACCGGGTGACGGTCCTCGACAATTTTCTCTACCGTCAAAACAGCCTGATGGATTGTTGTGGGGAGGACGGTTTTCAGGTGGTGCGTGGTGATTGCCGAGATGAGCGGCTGCTGACCGATCTCCTGCGTCAGGCCGACATCATCATTCCGCTCGCGGCCTTGGTCGGCGCTCCGCTCTGTGATCGGGATCGAATCGGAGCCTATACGGTGAATTATGAAGCCGTGCAGCTGCTCTGCAAACTCTCTACGTCACAGCAACGGATCATTTTCCCCGTCACCAATAGCGGCTATGGCATCGGGACGCCGGGTGTGGCATGCACGGAAGAGTCTCCGCTACGTCCCATCAGTCTCTATGGCGAGACCAAAGTGAAGGCGGAGCGAGTCGTGCTGGATCGGGGCAACTCCATCACCCTGCGCCTCGCGACGGTCTTTGGCGTGTCGCCTCGAATGCGGATGGATTTGCTCGTCAACGATTTTGTCTGGCATGCGGTGCACGATCGGGCAGTCGTCGTCTTCGAGGGCCACTGCAAGCGCAACTACATTCACCTGCGAGATGTCGTGCGCACGTTCCTCCACGCCATCGATCATTTCAGCGACATGAAGGACCGACCCTACAACGTGGGGCTGGATGACGCAAACCTGTCGAAGCTCGAACTGTGCCGTGAGATCCAGCGAGTGATTCCTCACTTCGTCTCCTTTGAGGCGCCTATCGGCGAGGATCCTGATAAGCGCGACTACATCGTGTCCAACCAGCGTCTTCTGGCAACCGGGTTCAAACCGGAGTGGTCGCTCGAGCGCGGGATCCGCGAGTTGGTCAAGTGTTACACGATCATCAAGGCCGGACAGTATGCCAATGTGTAAGGCGACCGCAGGCCGGCAAGGACGCGCACGATGATCATCAGCCGCACCCCTTTCCGCATGTCATTTTTCGGAGGAGGCACCGACTATCCGGTGTGGTTTCGCGAGCATGGCGGCGCCGTCCTCGCCACGACGATCGACAAATATTGCTACATCAGTTGCCGGCGGCTCCCGCCGTTTTTTGAGCATCGCACCAGGATTGCCTATTCGCGCATCGAGCTGGTGAATAACCATCAGGATATCGAACATCCTGCAGTCCGTGGCGTGCTGAAGTATCTCAATATCAACGACGGACTGGAGATTCACCATGATGGTGACTTGCCCGCCCGCACGGGGCTGGGATCCAGTTCGTCATTTACCGTGGGCCTGCTCCACACGCTGTACGCGTTGCAGCACATCATGCCGAGCAAAGCGCAACTCGCGCAGGCAGCGATTCACGTTGAACAGGATCTGCTGGGCGAGGCGGTGGGCTGTCAGGATCAGGTGCTGGCCGCGCAAGGCAGCCTTTGTCGCGTCAGTTTTTTCCAGAATGGGGAGATCGGCCATACCCCGATCGTCATGCGACCGGAACGGCTCGCCGCGTTCCAGAGTCACCTCCAGCTGTATTTCACCGGCTTTTCACGGATCGCGTCGGAAGTGGCTCGCGAACAGATCAACCGCACGAAACAACGCCAGGCTGAGCTCTTCGCCATGCTGCAGATGGTGGAGGAGGGCATTGCAGTGCTCACCGGCGAGCGGGATCTGGCTGAATTTGGAGCATTGCTCCATGAAGCCTGGATGTTGAAACGCCGTTTGACGTCCCGCATTACCACGCCGGCCATCGACGACATTTATCGCGCCGCCAGGGGAGCCGGAGTGCTCGGCGGCAAATTGTTGGGCGCCGGGGGCGGGGGATTCATGTTGTTGTTTGCGAGACCTGAAGACCACGAGCGCATCCGTCTGGCCCTGCCGGGTCTGTTACAGGTGCCGTTCAAATTTGAGGGCCTGGGGAGTCAGATCGTATTTTACCAGGAAGATCATCTCATGCTGGATGACGTATGGGCGCAGAATTCGGCCCAGGCGGCTTCCCAATTAAAAGCCTCGCTCATCGGAAAGGCAGCCTGAAGATGGGTGGACTCGCGGACTGCGACGTCATCATTCTCTGTGGTGGGTTTGGCACCCGTCTTCAATCAGTTGTACGGGACCGTCCCAAACCGATGGCCGACATCCATGGCCGCCCCTTCGTGTCCCTGATCGTCGAACATTTGCTCCGTCATGGCGCTCGGCGATTTATCTTTAGCACCGGCTACCGCGGCGAGATGATCGAAGCGTGGTTCGAACGCCATCGGGCTGGTTACGACGCGATGTTCATCCGGGATCCGGCCCCACTCGGAACCGGGGGAGCCTTGGCGCAAGCCATGACAGCGGTGCGGAGCGATCCATTTCTGGTGCTGAATGGAGATTCCCTGTGTGAAATCGATCCGGAGCGGCTGCTGCGATTTCATGCGCTCAAACGGGCGCGCTCGACGATCGCGGTGACCCGCCGTGAGAACCGTCACGACACAGGTGCCGTGATGGTCGGTGACGACGACCGTGTCCTCTCGATGGTTGAAAAGCCACGCGTTCGCGCGACCGGCTATGACAATGCCGGCATTTATGTGTTTGACCATGCCATCGAATCGCTGTTCCCTGCGAAGAGCCCATGGTCCCTTGAGCGGGACCTCCTTCCTCAACTGGTGACACAAGGCTGTTACGGCTATGTGACCGCGAGTCCGCTGTACGACATCGGAACCCCGGAGCGGCTGGCTCGCTTCCGCGCCGTCTGGCAAGAGATGTCGGCGCACCGGCCGATCCATTCACTCCACCCGGCGCAGGGGTCGATTTCGTAATGGCCTCTCGCACGAGACCCACTGTGCCTGCCCCGTCCACGCCGGCGTTCTCCGCTCGAGGAGCACGACTGATCGGCCAGGAGATGTTTCGGGTGATGGATCGTGCCCAGATATTGGAACGGCAGGGCCATCATATCTATCACTTGGAGCTCGGCAACCCGCGAATGGTCCCTCCGCCGTCCGTCATCGAAACCACGATGCAGGCACTTCGTTCGGGGCACCTCGGATATGCGCCAATGGCGGGCCTGAGAGAATTGCGGGCAGCGGTGGCCACTCGATATGCGTCACTGACAGGGGAGGCCTTGACGGAGGCCCATGTCGTCATCAGTCCGGCCAATCTGCTGATTCACCAATTCCTCGATATTACCTGCGATGCGGGCGACCGCGTCGTGTTTTTTACGCCGGCATTTCCCTCCTACTGGGCAGCCGCGAGTCATCTTGGGCTCCACGTCACCGCCGTGCCGCTGGCTGAAGCAGAAGGCTTTCAGCTGACACGCGATCAGGTCAATGCCGCCCTTGCGTCGAAGCCCAGGGCGATCATTCTCAATAATGCAAATAATCCTACCGGCGCCCTGTACCAATCGGCCATGGTGAAGGAACTCGCGAGCCGTTGCGAAGAGGCAGGAATCTGGCTGTTGAGTGATGAGACCTATGCCGATCTGACATTCAATGGTCGGTTCACCACCCTTGCGTCAGCACAGGCGAGACATGTCGTGGTGATGTCGTCATTTTCAAAGGTTTCTCGATTCCCGGGTTTCGTACCGGCTATGCGCTGGCCCATGAAGCGGTCGCGGCGAAACTGGCGCTGTCCAATTCAACACTCTATTCCTGCCTTCCCGCGTTCACGCAACTGGGCTGTCTCGCCGGGTTGGCGGTCATCGATGAGTACGTCGCCGCCATTCGGACTCGCAATGCCAGGCTGAGCGGAACCTGCGCCGACCGCGTCAACCGTTCGGGAGTCTTGCACTGCCAGGCTCCTGAGTCGGGGTTTTATCTCTTTATTGACATCTCACGCACCAACCTCGATGACATGACCTTTTGCCGGCGACTGCTCGACGAACAACAGACCGCTGTCACTCCAGGCCGAAGTTTTGGCTCAGCCTATACGTCGTTTATTCGCCTGGCCACCTGTGGTCAGGAGGACGATGTCCTGGAAGGGGT
>JAJONL010000140.1 GCA_021323395.1 Nitrospira sp. | reverse complement strand
GAAGGGGAAGGGAGGAATCAGCGTCGCGCGATGAAGAGCGGAACGCTCAGATCAGTGAATTGAACGGTGGATGATGAAGAATTAGAGAGCGACCATCTCCCTGGATGTATGAATGCTCGGAAATCGGGCTCTCCGAAAGGTCTGGTATAGGAGGAGCGACTGTGAGGGAACAGGGTATCAATGAGAAGAGGCAGTTATAGTCTCTCAGGCCGCGTGCAGCTTGTATCCGACTCCGCGAATGGTGAGGATGAACATCGGTTTCGAAGGCGCCGGTTCTATCTTATGTCGTAACGAGTGAATGTGGACGTCCAGCGCATGTTCTTCAAGCGCGTAGTCGACTCCCCACACCCGATTCAATAGCTCTTGCCGTGACAATACTAAGCCTGGCGACTCCATGAACTGTTTAAGGATCTGAAACTCCCGGGGGGTCAATTCCACAGACCTGGCGTCGACGTGCACTTCATGACGCGCAATATCCATCCGTAGTTCACCGACGCGCAACGCCCTTGGTTCGGAGGGGGCGTTCAAATGCCGGCGAAGGATGGAACGCAGGTGCGCGATGATCTGACGGTAACTCTGACCGCACCAGCAGGCATCGAGTCCTTCATCCAGTTCTCTGATACAAGATTCTTTTTCATGTTCGTTATGGGTCGTTTGAAGCGTCACCATTGGAATGAGTTTCATCGATGGATGCTGTCGCAAAGATTGCCAGCTGCATTTCTCTCGATCAACCAGCACAATCGCCGGTTTTCGTGCGGTCGCCAATTGAACGGCAGTCGTTTCGTTGCGGGCCGTCAGCAGTTCGTAATTCTGCCCCAAGAGGGCGTTCTGTAGCGATGTCCTTAGGTCTTCCCTAGTCGTGATGAGCAGGATGGAAGGATTAACGCTGCATTCCCTGTGACTCACCGCGGGAGGAGCGCTCATGGTCACTCCGGGTTACTTGGAGCAGAAGAGATGTGCGTCACATTTAGACAACTAGACAACGCCATAATCGTGCCTCTGTGTGTCAGAAAGATCAACGCAATGTTACGACTGTGTAACATTTGTGATTGACCCAGTATGTTTCTAAAAAACGGGAGCATCGTTTTTTAACGACCGCCGGCACTTCCGACAAGGCGGTTCTCTTCATCTACGGATGGTCCATGACGATGGAATAGAAAGTGAGGATTAACACAGTCTTAAGACTGCCCTGAAGCAGGAGTGATGGCTCCGTTGTATCGTCCCGCGACAGAACGCTGATCGTGATGGGGCGATGAGCGTGAGACGACCACTGCGAAGGGAGGCGACGGTGCAGATATTCAGGGCGATCGTAGGAGACCGGACATTCAGCGCGACTGTGATGTTGTCACTGGTAATCGTGACAGGGGCCTCGATTCCAGATTCAAGTGCTCAAGAGTCGCCCATAACGGACAAGGTGGCGGCACAAACAGGACTTGCTACCCCGCCGGGCGCGCCTCCCGCTCCCAGTGGCATCATTCGTCGGGGCGAGAAAGGCCTGGAAAGCACCTCGCTCGAGGACCTCATGTTGGAAAAGGGCTTGATCAGTATGGATGACTGGATCCGAATCAAGGCCGAAGAGGAGCAACGGCTGAACGAACGCTCCGTCGCGGCAGAATTTACCGGCAGTCCTCGCTGGTTTGAGCGCATCACCATGTACGGATACGGCATGATGCGGTACAACAATACCTCAAACGGGGCTTTTCGCAGCTATCACGATGCTTCGATCGGCGATAAGAATAACGGCGCTCAGCCCGGTTTCTTTTTCCGCCGGATCCGATGGGTGATCACAGGTCAAGTGTCCGACCACGTCTCCTTCTTTATACAGCCGGACATGGCGTCGAATATCAGCGGGAATACACACGCGTTGTCGATGCGGGATGCCTGGGGAGAATGGAATTTTGACAGGGATAGAGAATATCGGTTACGCGTCGGTCTTCAGCGCGTGCCTTGTTCCTGGGATAACTGGCAGGCCAGCCGCCAGCGTATGGCGATCGATCGCGCCGACGGCACCAATAGCTGCGCGGCATCTGAACGCGATATGGGCGTTTCTTTCATGTGGTCCCCGAAAATCGCGCAGCAACGGTTCAAGCAAATGCTGGACTACATGTATGGGCCCGGCGACTACGGAGTCTTTCACATCCAGGTCTACAACGGGCAAGGTCTGAATGCCCAGGAAGCCAACGCCGATAAACATGTCGCCATGCGGCTGGCCTGGCCCTTCGAACTGCCGGGCGGCCGGCTGCTGGAAGTCGGCGCCAATGCCATGCATGGGCAGTTCGTCGTCAATCACGGAACGGCGGCGGCAGGCCAAACCCTCTTTTCCTTCAATCAGAGCGGCAGCACCGGCGCGAGAAGTTATCGTGACGAACGGATGAATTTCTATGTGTACTATCCGCCTCAGCCCTTTGGGTTCATCGCGGAATATACAGTCGGTCGCACGCCGGAGCGACAGGCCAATGGCAGGGTGGCAGACAGCGCGCTTTCCGGAGGCTACGTACAGGCCCATTACCAATGGAAGTACAGCGACATCGGTCTGGCAAACCTGTATTCCCGGTATCAGGAATATCGCGGTGGCATCAAATTCCAGACCGGCGCTCCGAGCGGAAAAATGAGCGAATGGGAAACAGGCATCGCCTGGCAGCCGGATCCTCAATGGGAATTCACGGTCGCCTATGCCTTTGCGCAGCGCATGAACCTGTTTTTGACCGATCCGGGATCGGCTACGGTTCCCGGCGTACAAAAAGAACAGTATGCCAATTTGCTTCGGTTCCAGGCGATCTGGTTCTGGAACTGAAATCGAGGGTATTGACCTTGACTACGTCGAGGGCGCAGGCGGTGATCGTCTGAGCCCTACGGTTCACCCCCTGGCATGGGTATCGGGTCGATCACGCTTGGACAACGAGGCTTTCAACGAGCAGAGTGCCGGACGCGCTCAGCTCAGCATTTCTCCTCGAGAGCGATAGGATCCTCCCCGCGGTCTCCCACCGGCCGCTCCTCACCATACATTCCAGCCGAAGGAGCACCTCCAGATTCGGCAGGTGTTGCGCGGATCACCCTGGCGGTCTGCGTCGGTAGTCTCTGGTAAACGGTCGAGGTCGACCACAATGAGTTTCGTTTCGTCGAAATATCGGCGATACCCGTCTTTCCCGCGGACCTGCTTGTTGGGAATCCATGCCTCCTGAGGCGTAAACACCGTCGAGAAACGATAGCGAGCAAGAGGCAGCAGCGGCTGGTCCCTCGTATCGACCGGCGCCGCGTTTTCATATTGGACGGAGTATTTTGAGGAATGGGCATTGGCGAGGATTACGTAGAGATGCCGGTTCCTCAGGAAGAGACCGCCGGACGTCACGAGGTCACCTTGGTCGGCATTACGGGACAGCAGGTAGAACGTGACCATATCCTTTGGAGATGCCTTGGCGAATGCTTGGGATAGAAACGGCGCAAGCACGGCCACTTCGGCTGAGAGGAATGCCGGGGCGCCTGATTTCTTGGCGAAAAGTCCGAACCCCGCAATGTGATCGCGAGGCTGGAGACCAATACCTCGGAGAATGGCGGCGATCTGGTCGCTGGATATTGCCGCAGGATGACTATGGCCTGCGTCGGCCGAGGGATCAAACTTCAACCAGACCGATAAGGGCGTATCTTCGTGAATAATAATGGGCTGAGGGTCAAGGGTGCACCCGACTGAAAGAACGAGCGCGACGGCTGCCACCGCTAACCGTATCCTGCCTACCAACTGCTGACTCATGAAACCTTCTTCGTCCGGTGTTGCGCGGGTGCTGTCACGGAAGCGAGAGATCACAACAGAGCGTCGATCGCCGATGAGCGACCGGCGCTCTGACAATCTTCAAATGGTTACTCCTGGCTTTTGGATATCACGAGGGCGGATACAGACGGACCAAGCAGGGTCTGCAAATTTTTTGCGACCTGGGCTGCAGGCAATGGAAAGAAGCCTGCGCGCACGATGGTTTCCTGCCCTTCCCGGCTGTTCACGAATCTGAGGAACTCCAGCACATCCGACTCGAGGGGCGCTCCAGGAGCTTTTTTCGCATACAGGTAGAGATACCGGGCCAACGGATAGGCTCCGCTGGTGGCTGCCTCGGCCGTCGGCAGCACAAATTCATTCTCCGCCGTCCTGGCGAGGGGCACCACCCGCACCGTGCTGGCTTGGAATCCGATACCGGCATACCCCATGCCGAGCGGGTCTCGGCCGATGTCTAGAATTTCACTCGCTGATCCAGGTTCTTCCACGACCTCGGATTTCATCGGTCCGCCATTCAACACTTCGTTCATGAAAAAGTTTCGGGTGCCGGATTTTTTATCGCGCCCGTAGAGATGAATCGGCGACGAAGCCCAGCCCTCCTCCAGCCCCGCCTCGCTCCACTTCGTGATATCCGCTCGATAGCCACGCTTGCGGTCTTTTCCGAAAATGGCGTCCACTTGCTCAAGTGTCAATCCCTTGATTGGGTTTTGTGCATTGACATAGATGGCAACGGCATCCATGGCAATGGGAATTTCCGTCACGTCATACCCATAGCGAGACTTGAAATCCTTGCGGTCCTCGTCGGACATCGGACTGGACGCAGCGAACAATGCGACATGACCCGAGACGA
The DNA here is from genome assembly GCA_021323395.1 of Nitrospira sp. Lineage (GTDB taxonomy): Bacteria > Nitrospirota > Nitrospiria > Nitrospirales > Nitrospiraceae > Nitrospira_A. The sequence goes on along the minus strand of JAJONL010000140.1, from coordinate 5,445 downwards.
GATGACCGGAAGGCTTCGCATCCCCGCGCCGAATGGTGGCCTGGTCGATGATAAACCCCTTCACCCCCGCGTACGATCCTCCACCTTGCACCACGACCTTTACTCCCGGGTGCCACTGGTGGAAGGCAGAGGCCAGTTTCACGATGATCGGCTGCATGGTGTCCGACCCGGCAATCACCATGCGCCCAGAAACCGGGGTTGTTGTCTGGTAGGATCCGATGGATGAGTCGAGCACGGGCATGGCGCTGGCAATTGCGGTCTCAGCCGACGCTGTGTGATTCAGTCCACCGACTAATAGGAGACCGATTGCGGCGGCCGACATCCATAAACGCATCCCATACTGTGTCTCCCTGATAGGACTGTGCTCCATAGCCCCCCTCCTAAGTAAGAACAGGTTTACGTTACGGCCCAGGCCCTCGAAATGCCGGCTTGTTATGGATGTCGTACTGTAACCTGATCTTGTTATGGACAGATGTGTCGCATGTTAAGGCTATGTTAATTCCATCTATACCCAAGCCCATCCGATGAATATGTCACCATTTTCTGGCCGAATCATAAGGTCTCCCATCACCGAAGGGTGCCGGACAGCGAATTCCAGTGTGCAAGATGGCCCGGAGGTCTCTCAGCGGTTACGGGAGCGTAAATCCATCCCGCCTCTGACCTTGTCACAACGAAGGAATTGAATCCAGGCTTCCGCCTCTAAAATGTAACAGCATTGTAATGCCCTCGTGAACGTGATGGAACAACGAGCGCATAGATTCAAGACTGAGTGTTGATCCACCATGACTTGGAAGGAGCGGAGGGCCTCGTGCCCGATATGAACAGTCAGATCGACAGCCACAAGGAGTCTTTACGCATGACCTTCACCAATCTCCAGCCTCGCGTCCATCGTTTCTCCGATCTTGTGGGTCGCGTCATCGACACGGACCTCACCGAATTGTGGATGAAGGGGATCAAAGGAGTCCTGAGTCTGCTGATTCTCACCATTCTCATGGCGCTCACCGGCGGTGTCATCAAAACCTTTCTGGATATCGGTTTGATGTTCAACGCGCCGGTCGAGGTTGGTTTGAGGCAGATCATTGTCGATACGCTGATCCTGCTCGCGGTGGTCGAAGTGTTTAAGACGACCGTGACCTATTTCTCGGAGGGACGTGTAAAGGTGACGTTCATCGTCGATACGATTCTGGTGGTCATGCTGACAGAGATCATTTCTCTGTGGTTCAAGGAGGCCGACCAGGTCAAGTTGCTGTTACTCGGGGCCATTCTGCTGACACTCGGGGTGGTTCGGGTGGTGGCGGTGCGCTGCTCACCGGCCTCCGGAGAGGGTGGAGGCGGAAGAGGGCCTGTTCTGGGACGCGAGGAATTCTAGTGACGCCATGACCTGTCGGAACGAATTAACTCAGGCTTAGCTAGTTGTTGATTCCAGAGTCACAAGGTTTCGCGATGCTGGTATCCGCACGGTATCTACTCATTCCAGCCCTTCCCGGGAGGCCGAGGAATCCAACCAGGAGGAACACCATGGTGCATCGAGCCATCTCTCCCACCAGCGAAGGTTTGATTCTCGATCTCTTGTCCGCGCGAAAGTCCCTGACGCTCCAACAAGTCGTCACCCTGCTGCCGGAGCTCAGCTGGAACCAAATATTCAGAACCGTCGACGTGCTGAGCCGGCGCGGCGACATCATACTGCTTCGGCGAGGATTCGAGTACGAACTCGAAAGAATTTCGTCGAAGTCGCAGGCGCTGGCCTATGCCGGTTGATCCCTGTCCGAGAAGTACCCCTTTCCAGCCTCTGGATTCGGATTACGGCCTCATGATGGCGATTGAGAGTGTGATCCCGCTGGTCCCAGCATTCCTGTTTGTGCGGCATTCATATTGCGGGCAAGGGCCGGCCCGCTTGCGAGGTCGTTTACGCTCTAGCATGTGTCGGGACTGGATCGCGTACCTGCTGATTTTGACCACTCTTTCCCAAGTTCTCCGAGCCCTTTTGTGTCTGCTGTGTGTGACGGCATTCAGGAATAATCCTGGCTCAAACCAGAAGAGTTAACAATTCTGTAACATGACTGTGTTCTTCCGGCAATGTGACGCTCCTAACGTCATTCCAATGAATCCTATTGACCGGTTTCATTGGAGAAGCGATATGGCTAGGTTTGAGCAGGAGCGAATGGTTCCGCTCACGCGATGGCTCATGCCCATTGGCCAAAGACTGATATGTTCGCTGCTGTTCGCGGCGGTTTCGCTGACCACCGTCCATGCGGAGCAAGTCGGACCCTTTGCCGGCCTGCAAGTCGATCCCTCTCTTGAACGATATAGTCCGAAGTCTCACGCGACCGGCGGGTTTAAGGTCCAGGGTTCCGATACCATGCATGCCCTGATGCGCCGCCTCGTAGCGGACTTCCAGGCTCGTCAACCGAAAGTGTCGATAGAACTCCGGTCCGGAGGTTCAACCAAGGCCATTACAGAGTTTCTCGAACCGCCCCAGCCGGGACGGATCGTCGTCAAGGAAGAACGCGCGAAGCAGGTGCTGCTCGTCACCAGTTCGCGAGAACTGATGGATTCCGAAGTGAAACGATTCTCGGCGCCACGCGGGTACGAGCCCCTGACCATCCCGATCGCGGTGGACGCCGTCGCGCTGTATGTTCACAAAGACAATCCGTTGCCGGGATTGACGCTGGATCAAGCGGACGCCATCTTCTCGACCGACCGCCGGCGGGGATACAAGCAAGACCTCGCCTCATGGGGAGCGCTGCGGCTCGGTAATGGCTGGACGACCGCCCCGATTCAACTCCACGGACGTGACCGCAAATCCGGGACCCGGGCCTTCTTCCAGGAGCATGTGTTGGCCGGCGGCGAGTTCAAGACGACCGTACAGGAAGCTCCCGGCGCCGCGTCGGTGATCCTGGCATTGAGCCGCGATCAGCTGGGCATCGGCTACAGCGGGATCGGACTGCAAACATCGAATGTGCGTATCGTGCCCTTGGCGGAAATCGAAGGCATGCCCTGGATCATTCCATCGGCTGCCACCGTCGCTGATCAAACGTATCCGCTTCGCCGCCTGCTGTATCTCTATTTCGACAAGGATCCTGAAACTCTTCTGCCGCCGGCGGTGCAGGAATTTCTGGAGTTTGTCACAAGCAGGGAAGGTCAGGAGGCGGTGGTCCGCGCAGGTTTCTATCCTTTGCCGATGGAGCAGGTGGAAAAAACTTCCGTGGCGCTGAGAGCGGCGCCGACGTCACGCTCGACCGTACAGCCCTAAGAGAGTCAAGGGGGATGGTCGGCGCCGGTAGATCTCGATTCGATCGGAATCAGGGAGAAGAAGGTTTCCGTGAGGCCGGTTTCCTGGGTTTCGAGCCATCCGACTCTCGCCGGAGTCTCGCCATTTCCTCTTTCAGTTCTTCTAGCTCTCTGGCCTGGTGATTCAGGCGTTCTCGAAGATCGAGGTTCGACTGGGTCAGTTCGCGAATCTGCAGCCGCAGATCGTGCGGAGACTCTGTCGGCTGCGTCCTGACTTCCTCCTTGATCGGTTCGCTCCTGATTTTCGCGACATTGCCGGCCGGGGTGCGGCGATCTTGAGTCGCCAGCTCCTTCACGTCAAGCGAAAGATGAACGGTTTCGAATGGCGCCCAATCCGGCTCTTCCGATGGCGGGAGCGTGGCCGCCCGGTAGGGATGTGGCCGCCCGGTAGGGATGGACGACGCCAAGTTTCATGCCCTTCGTATCCCGTGGGTCCTTTTCATCTCCCCCGGCCGTGTCCGCTCTGGCGAAGTTCTTGTGATCCGTCACCACCAGATGCAGGTACGCGCCACGGATAAACAGCGCGCCGGTTGTCGCATCACCATAGGCTGATGTCGGATTTGGAAGTGTGAAGAGAACACGATCGGTCGGAGCAGCTTGTCGGAACGCCTCGGCGATCGGTGTGACGATGGCATGAAGATCCGCATCATCAAAGAGTGGAATCGAGCGTGGCGCATCCAAGAACCCCAGGATCGTACCGCTCCATCCGCTGACACGAACGGCTCCCAGCAAGCTGAGCAGCTCGTGGGTGGTGACAGCCGACGGGTGTGCATTCAACGCCCGGGATGACGAACGTGGCACGGAGGGATCGGTCTGAAGGCCGATTCGGACGCCCTTCCTCTCATAGATGATTCGCTCTTGGCTGAAGGTCTGGCAGGCCGACAGGGTGAGCGCGCACAGACCGATGCAGCACAAGTGGAGCCAGGCCTTTCGAGGGCTGCGCGCAAGGCTTGTTACTCGCATACAAACTGGATTCCCCACAACCGGTCCGTCCCCATCTGGCCGCGCCATGCCCGATCGGCAGCCTGGCTCACCTTGGGAATTTCACCTTCTCGAATCATGCGTGAGCCGTTCGGACACTTTTCGGCGATCAATTGGAATGCTTCGCGGCGTCCGGAGGATGCCAGGACTTCCACGTCCGTTTGGAACGGATAGGAGACGAGCCCGCCGTGCGGCGTCTCACGCACGAAGATCGCCTCCCGTGTACAGCCTCCTGCCATGGCGAGCAGGACCGCCAAGCAGGTCAGGCCCAGGCCCGGTCTCAGCAGAGGCCTCGATTCGTCATGAGGTTCGACCGGCCTCCCTCTCATCGGGGAACACAGTAGGTGTCTTCCTCCAGCGGTTCATATCCCCCGCCGGCATTATAGGGGAAGTCGGCGATCTCCCTCCCCCCCGTATTCCAGAAGTGCATACAGGCAGCGGCAAGGGAAGGCAGACTGCGTTGCACGTCGTCCACCACCACGGATTTCGCTTCTTGAGTCGAGCCGATGACAATCAACCGGTTGCCGGCTTTCAGCCACTTGGAATCGAGGGCGCCCGCATAAAATATGGCGAACTCCCCTGAGCGCCTGCCCCTATCAATCGGTCCATAGGCCGGCTGCTGGACGATCGGCAACTGCGTGGCGATGATGCGCCCGCCGAGTTGAACCTTTTTCCCGGTTCCGGCATTCGGAATATTTCGCCAGGCGGTAAAATCGAAGTCCTTGTCCACCGCGTCGGTGGCGTCGGTGGGAAACAGTTGAAGCGGCATGCAAGCGGGGCCGGCGAGACACAGCGCCAAGGCCATGATTCTAGCTGTGCGGGTCATGCTTGTCCTCCTTACGCCCTCCTGCGGTGGCTTTGCAACCCCGTGAGGCCACCAGATATCGACCGTGGATTCGTCATTACATGAAGCGGATTTGGAATTGGACGAGAAACGCGTTCTGCGCGAAGGCATCGAAGGTCGTATCGTAGGGAACTCCAGGCCCGTTGCCCTGATGGTGCCTAAATTCATAGTTGAACTGAATCTTGGACTGCACCTTGGGGGGAAAGTTTTCGAAATAGTACGTAAGGCCGACGATGGTTCTCGTATAGAGATCGTTCGACACGCTGGTGCTGGGATCGAACTGCTCATACATGATGGTCGGTTCCCAGTTCTGAAAGAAGCCGTCGGAG
>JAJONL010000234.1 GCA_021323395.1 Nitrospira sp. | reverse complement strand
GGCAGTCGGCAGCAGCGTGATCTTCACGGTTTTCGCAAATCCTGACACAGAGCCGAACGTGTCCTCCACGGCCGAGGCTTCATAGCCGCAGTGCACCATGCAGTCCGCGCACTTCTCATTTCGCCCCGTGCCGTAGGAATCCCAGTCGGTCTTTTCCATCAGTTCTCGGAAGCTGGAAGCGTACCCCTCTTGGAGCAGATAACAGGGCTTCTGCCAGCCGAAGACATTGTACGTCGGGTTTCCCCAGGGCGTGCACTGGTACTCGCGCCGGCCCATGAGGAATTCCAAAAACAACGGCGACTGATTGAACTGCCAGCCGCGTTTCCGATGGCTCAGAATCTTGGAAAACAATTCCGTCGTGCGACTTCGCTTCAGAAAATGTTGTTGGTCCGGCGCTTTCTGATAACTGTAGCCGGGCGAGATCATCATACCCTCGACACCCAGCCCCATCATTTCGTCAAAAAACTTTCGCACCCGCTCCGGATTGGCGTCGTCGAACAGCGTCGTGTTGGTGGTGACCCGATGGCCGCGTTTGAGCGCGGCCTTGATGGCCTTCACCGCCACATCATAGACGCCGTCACGGCAGACCGCCAGATCATGCTCGTCCCGCAGACCGTCCATGTGCACACTGAAGGTGAGAAACTTCGACGCCGGGTACTCGTCGAGCTTCCGCTCCATGAGAATCGCGTTCGTGCAGAGATACACATATTTCTGACGCGCCACGAGTCCGCGGACGATCTCGGCCATCTCCGGATGAATCAGCGGTTCCCCTCCGGGAATACTGATGATCGGCGCCCCGCACTCGTCAGCCGCCGCCCAGCATTGTGCCGGCGTCAACCGTTTGTCCAGGACATGGTCCGGGTATTGAATCTTGCCGCATCCCGCGCAGGCGAGATTGCAGCGAAACAGCGGCTCGAGCATGAGCACGAGCGGATACCGTTTGACCCCCCTGAGCTTCTGGGTCAACACGTACTTCGTCACTGTATACATCTGGGAGACTGGAACAGCCATCCCTTGCTCCTATTCGCATAAGTGTGAATGTGATTATGACTGAAACTTTCGGCTTCCTAGCAGAGGAACGGATCGGATTCTACCATTGCCGTTGAAAAATCGTCAATTTCTAGCTTGCCGCCGAGATCTGTCGAACACGGACGCGGTAATCGAGGAAGAAGGCCAGGAATATTCCGACCACGAGTGACAACATTCCGGCGACAGCGAGATTGAGCAAAAGGCGGGGACGACTTCGTTTATCCGCCGGTACAGCCGAATCCAACACCTGCACCGTCGGGGTGTCACGAGCCTCCGCAATCTTCGCCTGCTCGTGCTGCACCTTTACTTGCCGAAAGAGTCGACCGAACTGCAGGGCTAAATCCGGCACGTTGGTCATGGCCGGGTGGAGGCGATCTCCGAGCACTATGCCCTTACCATCCTTACCGGATCCCATGATGGCCAGTTGCTTCTTCAGTTCTTCAACATTTGATCGAATTCTCGCGAGGTCCGGATTATCAGACGAAAGATAACTTCCCATGACCTGAAGCTGAACTTCCTGCGCCGTAATTTGTCCTTGCAGGATCGACGGCCACTGTCTTATTCTTGGATTGAAAGTCACGCAACGCCTCTTCAGCCTTGCCCATGCTTTCCATCGTCTCGTGCAATCGTCGCTCGATGAAGGCGCGATTCTGTCCGGCCTTACTCACCGTCACGGTGCGGTTCAATCGATCCAGGTTGGCAACATAAAAGTTGGCCATGTCTGCCGCAACCTGAGGGTCGTGATCTCAGGTTGAATTTGGCGATGACCTCGTCGGCCATGACGCGGGACTTCAGAATTGAAACAAAGACGTCGGTCGGCGTCGTGGGCATTGAGGGCAGGCCAAGTCCCAGATTCTGCGCCATGCCGCCGGCCGCCGGAGAGGTCAACAAGGCAGCTAACATCCCCCCTTCTTTGGATTCGAGCTGCGGCAGCACCGAAGAGGTGGATTCAAATACGTCGGGAAGCAGGAGGCTTATGCCGAGTGATGCCACCAATCCCGCGAGGCAGAGCCCGCCGATCACAGCCCGGCGCGCGACCAGGACATCCCAATAGTCAAACAGACTGGCCGAGTCACCGAGAGGTACCCGTTCCGTCGGAGGACGCGGAGGATCTAGAAGAGCGTGGGGGCTATCAGAAGGCCAATCCATGGAAACCCCGCTTGATTACCGCCCAACCACTGCAATGCCGGCAGCCGCCAGGGCGACACTGCCGAAAATGCTCGCGACTGTCTGCCACAAGGCGAGCTGTGGCGTGCGCGCCTCGATCTTCTGCGGAACAACGATGGTGTCCCCCGGGCGCATTTCCTTGGCCGACCGTTCGCGCGCATCACATACATTTCACGCTTATTGGCATCTTCCGTCACGCCGCCGGATTGCCGCAGATAGTCATTGAGGTCCAAGCCTGGCCGATACACCACCGTACTGGGATTCTTCACCGACCCGATAATGCCGACCGTTTGCGGAGGAGTCGGTATGGTGATCCGATCACGCGACTCCAGGATGATATCGTCTTCCGTCCCTTCCAAACTTTCGATCGAATCCAAACGAACAATGACCCGGCCCAGCTCGATTCGTGACGCGGTCGCCTCCAGTTGCTGCAGGCGCAACGACAGAACCTGTTGTTCTGCGATTGTCCCACTCATAGAAAAGGCTGCCGCGGCGGTCAGACCGGCTGTCCCTGCGGCAATCCCGGCGGATTGAGCCGTCAATCGCTGTCGTTCCGCGGCAATAAACCGATCCAGTTCGGCTTGTTGTTTCAATTTGACTGATTCCCGCACCAGCATAATGCCGTTCGGGAAAGCGTTGGGGCTGAATCCGCCGGACCGTTTCAACACCGAACTCAGGCGCTCACCGATCTCAATGGTGAAATATCCGGCCCGCCGGACCTCCCCTTCCACCAGCACCAGAGCAGGAGGCCGTAGTTGGCTGGCGATCACCACTTGATCCAGGCGCCTTAACGCATGGTTGTCGGATTCCTGGCCTTCGAACAACGCCTTCGGGCTAAATTGAATCACCTTGGTGAGGTAGGTCACGGGATCGGTGCGAATGATCTCGGCTCGATCGGCATAGGCATCAACGGCAAGTTGCTCTGGGGACAAAATATCTTTCACGTGCATGCCGGCGCGGTACTCATACGGTCCCGGGCTTTTCACAGCGCCCACAAGACTGACGACGTTCACCACTTGCGTCGGCAAAGTCGGAATACGAATATAATCGCCATCCCGGATCCTGGCGGAACAGATGGCAGCGCTGGCGATCAGACAGCGGAGTCAGGCCTCCGGCCAACGTCAGCAATTCCGTCAGTCGGGCACCGGGCTTCACTTCATAAATCGCCGGCCGTTTGACGGATCCGCTGATAGCCACCACTGGGCCCAATGGAGGAACAAGTACCACATCGCCGGCCTGCAGCCGATTGTCCTGTCGCCGATCCCCCTGGAGCAAAAAGTCATACAAATCCAACTGCCCGACGGTTTTCCCTTCCCGCATGATTCTGATTTGTCGCAAGGAGCCAGACCGAGAGGGTCCGCAGGCGGCATAGATCGCGTTCGACGCGGTGGCCAATGCACTGAGCTCATAGGCGCCAGGCCGCGCCACTTCTCCCACCACATAGACCTTCATCGTCCGAATACGGGCCATCGACACGTGCAATTCGAATCGCTTCAAGAGCTGGCTCAACCGAGCATGGATGGTGCGTTCGGCTTGCGAGAAGGTTTGCCCCCCTACGGGAATGGCTCCGATCTGTGGAATCACCACCATGCCGTCCCGTTCGACGGGAGCGATGTAACTGCGATTAAAGTTTTGATCCGGCACGTTCCAAATGTGAACGGCAAGAGAGTCCTGCGGGCCGATCACATAATCCGGTCCCACCGGGACATCCTGAAGGGAGGTGAATCCGCCCGCGTGGGCGTCAAAAAAATCATACCCGAACTGCTTGAGGCGGCTTTTCACTCCCTGCAGCACGGAAAACTGCGCGAAGGCTTCCTCCACGGAAAAGTCCTGGTGGCGAAGCAGTTCTGCCGTGAACGGCTTCTGCTGGAGCTGCATTTTTTGCTGGTTGGCTTGGGCCTGTGCCTGAGCTTGTGCTGGTCCGCTGCCCATGACCCCTTGCATAGCTGATTGCAATCCCGGTAGCTGAGACACCCCTTTCTTTTCCCGCTCCACCTGGGCCTGGTGCTCCAAGCTCCGCTTTTCTTTCTCTGCCTGGTCCCGTTCGAGCAGCCTGTCGCGCTCTTCTTCTTCCTGCCGCATACGTTGTTCGACTGAGGCCGGCAATAAACTGTTGGGCGCCATGGGCCAATAGTCGTTGAGGTTCGGGACTGTGTTCTCGGGAGAAAGATCGGGCGCGGTCGGAGCGGGACAGGGGGCATGCTGAGGAGTGATCGGTTGGGTCGCAGGAGTGATCGGTTGGGTCGCCGTCGGATTGGTCAGAATGGCTTGCCCGGGAGGAGTCGGCAGCCCGTAATTCCCGAATGGCAGAAAGGGCGACATCTGAGCTCCGAAGGGCGACATTTGGCTACCGATCGAAGGAGCGTTTGAAGAAGGCGGTGCGGATAAATTAGGATTGCTCAGCGATTGCGCCAGAAGCGAAGGGGGTAGAACAAAAGCCAAGACCAGTGTCCAGACGACCGTCCGCCTCCAGCAACTCCATAGCGGTGCCCGATCAACGATCCGCCCCTTCTGTTGTGCTGAGAAATGCATGGGTCTGGGTAGGCTCCCCTGTAGATAAGACTGTCGGTTCTAATCCAAAATCATCGCCTCAGTCAAACCCGGTTCACTGCTGGCCTCATTAGAACTGCACCGTTACCGCCGTCCACAGAAGATGATTCTTCGCCGTCACGCCGGCCGCAAAGGTTTCCTGAAAGGGGGTGATGGCCGACACCTGGCCCG
>JAJONL010000139.1 GCA_021323395.1 Nitrospira sp. | reverse complement strand
TTGCTCGTCCGCTGGGAATATTACGCGGCCAACTTTCTCGGCTTTGTCCAACTCGCATCCATCACGATGCTGCTAAAACGATTTTGAGACAGGTTCTAGCCAGATGAAGGCCAATGATGAGCGCACTGACCAAGATCCTGTCGAGCGGGAAGCGTTCAGTGTGCATGTCCTCTCCGGAACTATCTGGCACATCGCTCCACGAAACCTACTAACAGAATCTGGAGCAGAGCCGTTCCTGGAGCGCCGGGCCACTCAGCTCGAGTCGCCGCTGAAGACTGTCAAAACCTAAGCGACTCTGATAAGAGAGATGTCTTCAAGCGAAATGTGGCGCTTCCATCCTGACGGCCGATGCAAACGGTGCATCACAACGAAGGAGTCTTCGACCATGAACCCTATGTCACGTAGACGTTTCCTACAGTTATCGGCCATGGCCGGGGGAGCGTGGATGCTAAGCGAGCTGGCCGATCGTGCCTTGCGGCTATCATTTCGGGAGGCGGTTGCCTATGCCGCGGAGCCGATCAAGATCGGCATCGTTGATCCCTTGTCGAGCCCATACAAGACGTCGTCCATTCACGATGTGCATGGGGCCACAGTGGCCGTGGATCTATTCAACAAGCGTGGCGGGGTCTTGGGACGGCAGGTTGTTATTCTCGAAGCCGACGATGCTTCCAACCCTGAACAGGCCGTGCAGGCCGCCACCAAATTTATCAAGGAAGATCGCATTGATGTGCTCATGGGGACCTTTAATGGGGACTGTGCCTTAGCAGTCAGCGCGCTGGCGAAGCAGGAAGGCAAACTGTTCATGGTTACGGGGTCACATCTTCCTGACCTGACGGGGGCCGCGTGCAACTCACACACGTTCGTATTCATGCCGAATGCATCGATGCTGGCACAGGCCGTGGTTCCACAACTGGTGAAGGCATATGGTAAGCGTTGGTACATGCTCACTACGAACTCCTTGGACGGGAAATCCGCCGCGCAGGCTATGGTCGCTGCCGCTCAGAACCATGGGGTTGAATTTGTCGGCGAAGCGCTCATGTCTTTCGGTGCTACCGATTTTGGCTCGGCATTGACGGTCGCCAGGGACAAAGAACCCACGCTTATTGTGCTCAACCTCTATGGGTGGGATTTGGTCCATGCATTGAAGAGTTATACGAAGCTGGAGTTGGCCAGAGACAAGATCGGGATCGGCGGGATGCTCAGTGGCGAGCAAATCGGCCGTCCACTAGGCTATCCGAATAACACGGGCATTTGGGGCCTGATCTGGGATCCGAAGGTCAACACAGAGGGCTCGAGACGATTCGTTCAGGCGGTGGTCGATAAGTATAATCATACTCCGACATCGCGCTGCTACCTGGGATATGCCGCGATGACGCAGATACTCGAGGCGATTCAACGGGCGGGCTCCACCGCTACCGATACGCTCATCAAGGCGTTGGAAGGGCACGAGTTTGATGGTTTGAAGGAAGGTCGGTCATATTTCCGGGCCTCCGACCATCAACATGTACAGGACGTGCTTGTCGGTGAAGCGTACGGTAAAGAACTGGGGCTCGGTCACTATAAAATTCTGGCGACATTGCCGGGGGCCAGTGCCGAATCGACTGCTGCCCAGGGTGTCTGCCGGCTATAACGATGAGCATTCGTCACGGGGAGTGACCACGGCTCAGAATGCACGTGCCAGAACAAACGTCTACCGTGTGGAACTGAGCGCCGCAATGCGATTAGGCTCACGCGTCGCCTCTCCGACCATGGCGGCAACAGTAGGACTCTGAACAATGATCAATTCCAAGCGGCGGTTCTTCTGCCGCCCCTGCTCGGTGGCATTGGAGGCGAGCGGCTTTGAATCGGCCATGCCGACGGCCTTGGTACGTTCGGCCGGCACCCCGCCATTGATCAAAGCTCGCCGGGCATTTTCAGCCCGAGCCCAAGAAAGAGCTTTGTTGTCAGGAAATGCTTTTTGCAGCGCTTTGCTGATCGCTTGGTTATCCGTATGACCTGTCACCTGCACATAACGGTCGGATGCCTGTCCTAACACGGTACCGATCCGCCTCAGCATCGTCAGCCCTTCCGGCGTGAGTGCGGCATCACCGGAGGTGAAGAGCCAGCTAGAGGCCAAGGCTACCATTAATCGGTTGCCATTCTGTTTGACGGTAATCGTGTTCGGTCCCCTGTCACTCGGCAAGACTTTGAGGAGATCGTCCCGCATGGTGGCGAAGCTTCCATTGTGCGCATCCACAGGCCGGGAAGTTGCGGGAGCCGAAGAGGCTTTACGCCCGTCATCGTTCCCTGGCGGAGGTAGCTTGCCAGGCGCAGCCTGTCTTGCAATCTCAAGGGGTGGCTGGTTGGTTGAGCCAAGGGCTCTGGTCCGAGAACCCGGTTGCGCAGAAGGCGGCTGAAAGGCTTCGCTTCCAGGAGTGCTGGTCGTAGGCGAACGGTCGGAAGGCGAGAGTCGCGCTGCCGAGGTATTTCCCTCCCCTTGCGCGGTGGCAAGTTGAGCGCCTGAGGAGGCTCGTTCCGGATTCGCCTTTTGCCGCGAGAGGGAATCACGTGTCTTGTCCGTGATTCGTTGTTCAAGCGCTGCAATACGGTGCCTTGCCTGATACACCTCTGCCACCATGGCATTATACTGAGGAATAAGTTTTTCTCGCTCCGCCAGCCGCGTGCGAACCGCTTCAAATGCTTGTTCCCGTTCCCGGAGCTGTTGGTCGAGGGTGGAGACGCGTGCCTTCAAGGACACGATGGTTGCGGTGGCGGTCTGCAACTGGGCCATGAGGCTGTCTCGTTCGGTCATGCCCGCACGGGTTGCGCGAAGATCATTCTCTTGGCGGGTGAGGTGAGCTTCTAAATCTCCGATTCGGCGTCGCGCCAGTTCGAGCTCCGCCACGACGGACGCATGGGTTTGAAGAGCGGCCAGGTCCCTTTCGCGCGCGGACGATTGTTGTTCGAGAGCCGCAATACGTTGACGGGCTTGTTGCAATTCGTTCGTCGTGACCGCAACCTGACCGGTCAGCCGCTCTCGTTCTGGTCCTAATTTCCTCCAATCTGCCAGTTCAGCTTCTTTGGCGCTGAGTAGTTGCTCGTAGGACGCCGCGGCCGCATGACTCTCGCGATCACCGAGTTTGCTTTCGAGGTCGCGAATGCGGTCATGGAATTCACCCAGCGTGACGAGCAACTGACTGCGCTCCTGCTGAAGGGCCAGAAGTTTGTCTTCCGAGGGTGCGGGGGTTGATGCGATGGGATGAACACGCGGGGTCGTTTCACATCCGGTGCCGATGAAGCCGAGCACAATGAGCGTCCATGCTGCTCGTCTCATAACCGCGCTCCTTGGTATTCGAGGGCAGGTGGTGCGGACAACAGATGGCCGACGGTCGATCGGCAGAAGCCAGAGAGGACAGCCGGCGGCGGAGACTGAAGCCAAGCTGACAGATGTTGATCAGCTGGTTTGAACATGCGTGCCCCGTGTACGTGGTTAAAAGAATGCACGCCCCAAGAACACGCCCGGCACTCTAGCGCGTTCCTGGGGCGGATGCAAGCCGTGTCGAGTGGCGCCACTCAGTTGTCAGTGACCGACAACGATTTCGACGCGCCGATTCTTCTGTCGGCCTTCGGATGTCGAGTTGCTGGCGATGGGCCGGCTGTCGGCCTGTCCCTTGGCTTCGATCCTGTCCGCGGCCATCCCGCCTTCGGTTAGTGCTTGGCGAGCACTTTCGGCGCGCGCGTGAGAAAGCTCGAGGTTAGTCGGGAACATCTTGGCCAACCTCCCTTTGATGGGCACATTATCCGTGTGACCGGCCACCTGGATCAAGCGTTCCGGATAGTGCTTGAGCACGCCCCCGATGCGATGTAGCACATCGGCTCCGCCTGGTTTGAGCGTGGCTTCCCCTGAGTCGAACAGCAGGGTCGTGGCCAGGCCCAGTGTGAGATGGTCGCCCAGTTGCTTCATCGTGACGTTGCCTTTCGCAACTTCAGCTTGGAGCAGTTTCGATAAATCATCTTTCGCTTCAGCGAGGCTGGTTTTCTGTTGATCCAAAGCCCCCTTCAAGGTGGCCATTTCCTGATCTCTTCGCGCGAGTTCGCTCTCTAGGTCTGACGCCCGCTGTTTGGCGGCGGCCAAGTCGGCGATAAGTTTTTCGCGATCGCCTGCGGTACCCTTCAATGCAGCAAGCTCGTGATCCCGGGCTTCCAGTTGGCGTTCTAAGTCCGCGATGCGTTGCTTTGCCTGCGCGAGCTCGGACGACAGGCGATCTCGATCACCGGCGTTGTTCTTGAGAGCCGCGAGCTCCTGGTCCTTCGAAGATATCAGTCCCTGCAGAGCGGCCACCTGCGCCGCGAATTGGTCTTTGTCGCCGGCACTACTCTTCAGAGCTGCGAGTTCCTGCTCTTTGGCGGAAAGCTGACGTTCGGCATCGGCCAATTGGCCGGCCAGGCGGTCCTTGTCCCCGGATGCACTCCGAAGAGAAGACAGCTCGCGATCGCGCTGGTTGAGTTGGGATTCAAGCTCTGCAGCTCGGGCTTTGGCTTGATCCAGGTCGCCTGCAGCCGAGGAACGAATCCGCGCCAACTCTGCGGCGAGATCAGCCTTCTGCCGTTCGACTTCGGCAATCTTTGCATCCCGCGGATCAGGCGTGGGCGGGATTGGTCGGGCCACCGCTCTCATTTCATTTAATGCTCGGCTTGCCGTGTCATTGGGCGCCGGTGTCGTCGTGCATGACGCGAGAAGCACGACGCTCAGCAGGGGAAGAATCCGGGTATCTTTCATGCGATCCTCCTTCGAAAGCATCCAGGCCGTTGGAGGGTCCAAGCGGCACGAGTCAACCATGAGGGCAAATGAGTTAGGGGCGTTGATTTTTCAAGAGGTCCCGAATTTCCGTCAGGAGCACTTCTTCCTTGGGCGGAGAAGGAGACGGAGCGGGCGGGGTGGTTTTCTTAAAGCGGTTCATCTGTTTGACCACCATAAAAATGACGAAAGCCAGAATCGTGAAGTCGAGAAGAGTTTGGAGGAACACACCGTAGTTGATGGTCGCCGCGCCTGCGGCTTTAGCGGCCACGAGCGATTTTCCTTTGGCCTCTTCCGAGAGGGGGATAAAGAGACTGGAAAAATCTACGCGCCCGAGCAACAGTCCGATAGGAGGCATCAGAATGTCGCTCACGAGGGAGGAGACGATTTTTCCGAACGCGCCCCCGATAATGACTCCCACGGCCATGTCGAGCACATTGCCTTTCATCGCGAATTCTTTGAATTCACCCATCATGCTCATCGCACCACCTCCTTCTGTGAACCGAATAGGTGCCGAGCCCGTTTTCGGACCTTACTGCCTAGCAGGCTGTTGACAAACGAGCCGTTTCCACCAATTCCGTGAGGCGTCTGGTCTGATTGTATTCCGTGTTGAAGGGATAGCCTGTCCGCGATGGGCA